>NZ_JBFRGW010000020.1:0-81649 GCF_052115545.1 Microvirga sp. 2MCAF35 | reverse complement strand
TCTAAACGCCTAAAAGAACCGTGCGCGAGGAGCAGTTCGGCTCTTCCATTCACATCAGTAGCGAGCCGGATTGCCCGTCGCGCCACCCTCGATCAACCTTCAGGCTCGCAGCGCAAGCTGCGGGCCCATAGGTGCTGGCTCTTTGACAGATAAAGACCACTGCATTCTCAACGAACCGATTCTCGCTGGCGCAAACGGGCTGCCATGCTTCATGAGCAGAGACAGGACAGCTCCAGTACCGAATTGGCCTGAGCGTCTCAGCGGACGAGAAGTGCGCTCACGTAAAGGCCTAACCCGAATACGATATGCCCAGCGACGTTGAGAGCCCGGATCTGGTTCGCATTGGGCCGTTTCGAAGCGGCAATGCCTGCACCCATGCCGGGCTGGAGCAGGAACCAGCCTGCGCCGACCGTGACCAGGCCGACAATGAGGGCAGGCATCAGGGTCGGCTGCCGGGACCAGCCGGAGGGCGCGAGAGCCAGCAGAATGGCCGCAAAGAGGATGCCGACAGCGTAATGACCAATCGAGCCCACTGCCTTTTCGTGAGCGAACGGACGGGCCTTTGCGATATCTTCATGATAGACGGTGCCGCTCACAAGATGACAGAACCAGCGGCCAACCGGGCCCCAGTTCGCGCCCGGTAGTCCGAAAGCGTGTTTCAGGAACAGCCCCCACAGGTCGAAAACCGCCGTTGCGCCAATCCCGATCAGAATGGAGCGGTACAGGAACTCGATCACGACTAGGCCTCCATGGGGCAATATGAAACGGGCCCCCGAAGAGGCCCGTTTGACGTATCGTTATTCTGATTACTTGGTCGCGTTCTCGAACATCTCTTCGACATGCTCCCAGTTCACGAGATTGTCGAGGAAGGCCTTGAGATAGTCGGGACGGCGGTTGCGGTAGTCGATGTAGTAGGAGTGTTCCCATACGTCGCAGCCGAGGATCGGCTGGGCGCCGTGCACGAGCGGGTTCTCGCCGTTCGGGGTCTTCATGACCGTGACCTTGCCGTCCTTGACGGCAAGCCAAGCCCAGCCGGAGCCGAACTGGCCGACGCCAGCCTGGATGAAGTCTTCCTTCATCTTGTCGACCGAGCCGATATCCTCGACGATCTTCTTCTCGAGCTTGCCCGGAAGGGCGCCGCCGCCATTGGGCTTCATCCAGAGCCAGAAGTGGATGTGGTTGTAGTGCTGGCCGGCATTGTTGAAGAGGGCCTGGTTCTTGCCGTAGGAGCCTTTCACGACCTCCTCGACGCTCTTGCCCTCGAATTCCGTGCCTTTCAGCAGGTTGTTGCCGGTGTTGACGTAAGCAGCGTGGTGCTTGTCGTGGTGAAACTCCAGGGTTTCCTTCGACATGTAGGGCTGCAGGGCATCATAGGCATAAGGCAGTTCGGGCAGGGTGAACGACATCGGCGTCTCCTTTGGATTGAGCGACCCGGGCTATCGGACCCAGAAGTGGGGACCACTTCTGGGATCAGATCCGATACCCCTCGTTTGACTGCGCATCGCCCGATGCGGACCCGGAGGGCCGCGTCAGCGAAAACCGGGGCCACTTTCCCGCACGATGCGCCTGGAGCTTAGTTAAAGCGGCACATGCCCAAGAGCAACGGCCAAGCTCCGGACTTTTTTCTGGTCAAGCTTCCCAGGCGGTTGTCTTTTGCCTATAGAAGCATAGCTTTGCCTTGATTGTCCTGGCGCATCGTGCGGAAACGTTCATTCGGGTTTCCCGCGGAAACGAGCGCTGCCTATATGGGAGGGAGCATCGGATCGACCTTGAAAGTGGGGACCACTTTTCGGGCCGGTGCTCTGGGTTTGCGTATGATGGAGACGGCATGATCATCGCTCTTCTGGCCCTCGCTCTTGCGATGATCGTTGGTGGGCTTTTCGCAGCTTTCTTTGGATGGGATATCGTTCTGGTCGAGCGGGGCTGGACGATGGTGATCGCCGGCAGCATCACGGCTGCGAGCGGCGCGCTCCTGCTCGGCATCGCGGCAGTCGTTTCCAAGCTGGCGAAGATCGAGAAACGGTTGTCGCAGTTCCAGGGCAGCTTCGATGAGAAAGCCCTTCTTGGAACGCCGAGACCCCTGAATGAACCCTCGCTGGCGGCGCTCCCCGGCGGCGGCGTGGCCGGAGCCCCGGCCGCCCATGCCCTGGAGGACGACGCACGTGTCGACGAGAGGCAGGCGACCCTTCCGCTTTTCGAGGGCGAGGATCGCCGGGGGAATGACAGGGACGCCGCAGAAGACGTGAAGGTGGCTGCATGGCCGGAGGAGCCGCAGGCTCCCGAGCCGGTCGTTCCGTTCCCGCCCAGGACGGTCTCGTCTCCGGCCCGCGCAGAAGATGAGCCGGACATGAAGGTGCCGGATTTCCTCCTGGCCGAACGGGCACGCGACGAGGATGAAGAGCCGCGTGTCTTCGATGGTTCCGATCTCTATCACCGTGACTTGGACGAGCGTGAGCCCGAGACCGCTACACATCATCGCGACGAGCGTGGCGAATCTCGGGAGACGGCCGCCGAGACCGCTTCCGGGATTGAGCCCGAGCGCGAACCTGAAGTCGCGCCCGATTCTGAGAGGGAAGCGGAAGAGGAGCACGAGACGGCTCCCGACACGTCTCATCCCGCCGTGGTGGTCGGCACCTATAACTCCGGCGACAATAAATACGTGATGTTCTCGGACGGCTCGATCGAGGCCCAGACCCCGAGCGGCGTGTTCCGCTTCCAGTCCCTGGACGAACTGAAGACCTTCATTGCCGCGGGAGGCGAGGGAGGCTCGCCGACTTCTACCTGAACAGGGGAGCCAGCGCGCGGAAATCCTCCGTCGCCGCTTCGCCCATCCACTCGAAGGCCACCATTTCCGTGGTCACCCATTGACAGCCGGCGTGAAGCAGGCGCGCGCAGGCGGCGTTGACGCTGTGGATCGAGCGGCTCGACACCGCATCCGCCACCACGAACACCTCGAGCCCGGACGTCTTGAATTCCAAGGCGCTCTGCAGCACGCAGATATGCGCTTCGGTTCCGCAGATCACGAGTTGGCTCCGCCCGCCGCCTCGCAGTCCTGAAACCCGCTCGACAATTCCCGGATTGCGAGCGGCCGAGAACGTGGTCTTGGCCAGAGTGACGGCTTGCGCCGGCAAGGCTTCCTGCACCGGCGGAATGGTCGTGCCAAGTCCCTTGGGATATTGCTCCGTCACCGTGACGGGAACGCCCAGCCGTTTGGCCGCCTCCAGCAGGATCCGCACATTCCGGAGGATGGTTTCGCCTTCATGAATGGCCGGCATGAGGCGTGCCTGAAGGTCGACGATGATGAGGTGGGAGCGTTTTGCATCGAGCAGCATGGAGCCTACCTGTCCGGATTGAAGGTGGGGGGCTCGGTCGGGATCGGAAGCCGCATCGAGAAGTGCAGGCCCTCAGGGGGAAACTCCATGGAGACCTCGGCCTGAAGCTGCGTAGTCAGGACGCGTTGCAGCAGGCGCGTCCCGAACCCCTGGCGCGTGGGCGTGCCGACGATTCTTGGCCCGCCACGCTCCACCCAGGAGAAGCGCAGCATCGGGCATTCGCCTTCCAAGATCTCCCAGCGGACCTCCACCTGGCCGCCGAAGGTGGACAGCGCTCCATGCTTGGCCGCGTTCGTCGTCAGTTCATGGATCGCCATGCCGATCGGAACGGCCGCTTCCGAGGGCAGTTCGAGCGGGGGGCCCATGATGGTGATGCGGTTCCTGGCCCCATCCTCGTAAGGCCCGAGTTCCGTCTGGAGCAGTTCCTCCAGGCTCGCCTTCTGCCACAGGTCCTCGGTGAGGAGGTTGTGGGTGCGCGCCAGGGAGACGATGCGGCCGACGAAGCCCTGGTAGAATTCGTCGATGCTCGAAGCGGTGCGGGCCGTGGAGCCGACGATGGCCTGCACGGTGGCGAGAGTATTCTTGACCCTGTGATGCAGTTCCCGGATGAGAAGGTTCTGGCGGTTCTCCGCCTCCTTGTAATGTGTGATGTCGATGTCGACGCCGATCATCCGCAACGGGGATCCGTCGGCCTGATAGAAGAACAATGCGATGGTTTGCATCGTACGCATTCCGTCGGGACGCCGAATTCGGTAGATGAACTCGATCTCCTTATCCTTGCGGGCCAGCGCGTCTGCGATAGCCTGCGTGGCATAGGTCCGATCTTCCGGGATGATGCGATCCGCCCAGTCGGACGAGGAGCCTTTGAACGACCCGGGTTCGAGGCCGAAGAGACGCTCCTGCTCCGCCGTCCAGGTGATCGTGTCGGTCGGAATATGCCAGTCGAAGACGCCGATCCCTGCCGCGCTCTGAGCTAGCGACAGACGTTCTTCGCTCGAGCGTAGAGCCTCTTCCGTGATCTTCAGGTCATGGATGTCGACGCTGGTGCCGACCCATCCCTCGAAGTCTCTCGTGGCGGCATGATGCACCGGAGCCGCACGAATGATGTGCCAGCGGTATTCTCCGTCGGCGGAACGATAGCGAGCCTCCGTCGTATAAGTGGTTTTACCGGCGATGACAGGCTTGATCTCCTCGTTCATCCGGGCCCAGTCTTCAGGATGGATGGCTGTTGTCCAGCTATGTCCCAGGGCCTCGCTTGGCGGGAGGCCCGAATACGTGACCCATCGTTCGTTCGTGTAGGTCAATTCGAGGTTCGGCTTGATGATCCAGACAAGCGCGGGGAGGGATTCCGCGATGAGCTTGAAGAGAGCTTCGGTTTCGCGAAGCTTCGTCTCGGCGCGGGTCTTTTCGATGGCCAGCCAGGTGCGCTCGGCCACATCTTCGACAAGGGAGAGCTCGTCGCTCGTCCAGTCCCTGGGAGTCGAAGAATAAACGTAGAATTCTGCGATGAAGCGTCCGTTCTTGTGAATGGGCACGGCGAAGCCCGAACGCACATTGATGGTGCTGTAGAAGGCTTGAGTGGCCGGATCATAGAGGCGAGAATCGGTTCTCACATCGTTGATGATCGAAGGTTGTCCTCGCTTCAAAGTCTCGATGATCGCATTGGCATGCTGATCGATTTTCCTGACCTTGCCCTCGTTGCTGATGAGCCCTCGCGACCATTCCCGTTCAACGATGATGACGCCGCGGTCTTCGTAGACCTCGCCATAGCCGGCGGTATCCACCTTCAAGAAGGTGCTCACATTGCGAGCAGCGATCTCCATGACCTGAAAGGGATCGTCGATATTGCTGAGCTGATCGTTGAGCTTGAGGAGGAACTCCTGGCGCCGTTGGGCCTGGCCCACTTCTTCTCTGATTTTCTGCCGCTCCCTGATGTCCTGCAGGACGCCGGCGAAGCGGACGGGTTCGTTATTCTCGTAGATGATGCCGCCTCGCACGTGAACATGGCCGATGCTTCCGTCGGGCTTCAGAATGCGATGCTCGATGTTGAAATCGGTCTTGGTGCGCAACGCATATGCAACCGCCTGGTTGATGCGATCGAGGTCTGCCGGATGAAAGAGGGCTTGCAGCTCGCCATAGGTCAGCGAGGCGTCCTGCGGGAGGCCGAGATATTCCTTGAAGACAGCCGTACCGATGACCTCGTCGGTCTTCAAGTCTCGTTCCCAAGCGCCGAGCCGGCCGATGTCAAGCGCGATCCTCAGCTTGAAATTGCTGGTGCGGAGGGATTCCTCTGTCTGAGCCAGACGTGTTTCCAGCTCTGCGATGCGCTCCCTGTCGCCCTCTGGTGAGGCGACTTTGTCCTCGGCCAGTAAACTGCCGCGCTTGGTCATCGATTTGTACTCTCGGCTTCCCTAGCAGGCTCTGCAGCTTGCTAAGGCGGCATCCTTCAATACGTTACGTTTTGACATAGCGCATCAGATCAGTTCTGAAACCCCTCAAGGCACCGGATGGCGAAGGTATAGGCCAGGGCGACTTCCTCAAGCCGGTCGAAGCGGCCCGCCGCGCCGGCGTGACCCGCATCCATGTTGAGCTTGAGGATGATCGGGCCACCGCCCGTCATGGTGGACCGCAGCTTGGCGACCCATTTCGCCGGCTCCCAATAGGTTACGCGCGGATCTGTGAGTCCGGCGAGAGCCAGGATCGCCGGATAGGCCTGCGGCTTCACGTTGTCATAGGGCGAGTATGACAGGATCGTGTGGAAAGCGGCTTCGTCCGCGGCCGGGTTCCCCCATTCCGGCCACTCGGGCGGAGTGAGGGGCAGTTCGCTGTCGAGCATGGTATTGAGCACGTCGACAAAAGGGACCTCGGCAATGATGCCTGCGAAAAGGTCCGGGGCCAGATTGGCGACAGCTCCCATCAGCATGCCCCCCGCGCTGCCGCCATGAGCCACGATCCGCCCGCGGGAGGTATAGCCTGCCTGGATGAGGGCCTCGCCGCAGGCGACGAAATCCGTGAACGTGTTCGTCTTCTTCTCGCGCTTGCCGTCCATGTACCAGCGCCAGCCCTTTTCCGTTCCGCCGCGGATATGGGCGATGGCATAGACGAAGCCGCGGTCGACGAGGGACAGAATGCCTGTTCGGAAGCTCGCCGGCATGGACATGCCGTAGGAGCCGTATCCATACAACAGGCAGGGCGCGGAGCCATCGAGTGCGACTTCGCGCCGATGGACAAGCGAGATAGGAACCTGCTCGCCGTCGGGAGCCGTGGCAAACAGGCGGCGCGTCACGTAATCGGCTGGGTTGTGCCCGCTCGGCACTTCCTGCCGCTTGCGCAAGGTGCGCTCTCCGGTGCGCAGATGGTAGTCGATCACCTCGCTCGGCGTGGTCATCGACGAGTAATGGTAGCGGATCACGTCCGTGTCGAATTCATATCCGGCCGAAAAGCCGAGCGAATAGGCTTCCTCCTCGAACGCGACGGTCTCCTCCCGCCCGGTGGCGAATTCACGCAGCACGATGCGCGGATTTGCGTTTTCACGCTCGAGGCGCACGAGATAACGGGCGAGCGCGACGACGGAGAGGATCATCGTGCCGGGTCTGTAAGGAACCAGCTCCTTCCACTGTGCCCGACCGGGCGTTGCGACCGGCACCGTGACGATCTTGAAGTCCTCGGAGCCGTCCGCATTGGTGCGGATGATCAGGCTGTCGCCGTGATGCTCCACGTCGTACATGAGTTGAGGCGTGCGCGGCTCGACGATCCGTGGCGATGCCGAGGCATCCGTTCGGTCGAGCAGCCAGATCTCGGAGGTTTCGTGATCGCTCGCTTCGATCAGAACGAAGGCGTCCGACTGCGTGATGCCGAGCTTCACGAAGAAGCCCGGGTCCTTCTCTTCATAGACGACCTGATCCTGGTCGGTGCTTGAGCCGAGGAGATGACGTTTGACCCGCACCGGGCGGTGGTTCTCGTCGAGCTCGACATAATAGAAGCCCGAGGAATCGTTGAGCCAGACGGCGGCGCCCGACGTCTGCGAGACCTCGTCCGGCAGATCCGCGCCGCTTTGGAGATCCCGAGCGCGGATGGTGAAGTATTCGGAGCCCTTGATATCCGCGCCCCAGGCCAGCAGCCGATGATCGGGAGAATGGTCCGCGCCGCCGAGATCGAAGAAGGGATGCCCTTCCGCCTCCTTGTCGCCGTCGAGCATGATCGTCTCATGGCCGCTGTCGCGGGGCTGCCGGCAGACGAGGGGATGCTGACCGCCCTCCCGGTAGCGCGTGAAGTACGCGAAGGGGCCATCCGGTTCCGGAACGGAGGAATCATCTTCCTTGATGCGCCCGCGCATCTCGGCCACGAGATGGGCCTGGAACTCCTCCGTTCCGGCGAAAGCTGCCGCAGCGTAGGCGTTCTCCTGCTCAAGGACCGAACGGATGGAAGGATCGAGGGTAGACGGATCTTTGAGGACTTTCTTCCAGTTCTCGGCCTTCAGCCATGCATAATCGTCCTGAACCCGAATCCCGTGCACCTGAAAGACATGAGGTTTAGCGGGAACCGACGGGGCGGCGGGCAAAGGGGCGACAGGAAGGCGCTGAATATTCATGAAATTGTCCGGCCAGATGATGAAGAAGTGGAATTATGCACAGATAACGGGGATTTCCCATGTCGGGTCCAGATTGGGCCTATCGGGCATCGAGCATCCAGGAAAAGTGCCTTTTTAGTTACTTCTTCGGATCGGAGTGATGAAATTTACGTGATGAACGCCTTAACCAGTGATCAACGGCGACAACTGTTCAACGCAGGTTTATTGCATAGTGATAGTTGATACGAAGTTTTCCAAAGTTTTCCTTATGCACATCTTGCAATGCGGCTCAATTTGCCATACTTGGAAAAAACGAGCACGATTTCTGTGCAAGTAGGGTGCGGCTCAAGCAAGAAGCAAGCATTGCTTCAGACGAGAATGCTCAAACATAGGTTGAAATGCTTTTTTGAGCCATTCTAAAGAGCCGGAAAGGAAGAAAATCAAAATGAGCGACAACATCGCTGCTTCGAACTACATTGAGCTGGCTGCGGATATCGTGTCCGCTTACGTCAGCAATAACTCTGTTCCTTCGGGCGACCTGCCGACGTTGATCAACGACGTCCATTCGGCCCTTCTGCGTGTCGGGGGCGGCACCGTGGAAGTGCCCATGGAGGCTCCGAAGCCGGCGATTCCCGTGAAGAAGTCCGTCACGCCGGATTACATCGTCTGTCTCGAAGACGGTAAGAAGTTCAAGTCCCTGAAGCGTCATCTGCGTACGCAGTACAACATGACGCCCGAGCAGTATCGTGAGAAGTGGGCTTTGCCCGTCGATTACCCGATGGTGGCTCCCAACTATGCCAAGGCCCGTTCGGAACTCGCCAAGGAAATGGGCCTCGGCCAGCAGCGCCGTAAGCGCCGTTCCTCGCGCAGCAGCAGCTAAGATCGCCTTGAGGGTCGAGACAGCCGCCCTCAGGGGCGGCTTTTTGCGTTTTGGGGCAACAACTCCGCTGTCAGTGAGCTCTCTGGTCAATTGATTCCGTGCGGACCGAGCGGGTGTCGCTGACGCTCTCGCGAGCGGTGGCGTGATTGGGGCTCTTGTCGTTGTATGAACTCAGGTGCTGCGGGCGTCGATCTTCCGCGGCGGCAAAGATGACGTCGGAGTTCTTAGCCGGAGAACTCACTGTCCTTGAGCCAGAGCATTTTCCAGCGTGGTGGATCCAGTTCGTTGTTCAAAAATACGATCCACCCAAGAAGAGAGGCTATTCCACGCAAGCGGAAACAGTTCTCGCGGCCGGGCGGCATTGCAACGACACTGACCAGTGGTCTCAAAACACTGCGGCTCGACCGCTTGGGCAAACCGTTCTCGGCGTATAACTGGACAGGCCCGACGAAGGCATTCTCAAGGTTGGAGCCGGATCGACATGGGATTCATCCGAAGCCTGTTCGAAGGGCTTTCCTTTGCTTGGCGACAGCGAAGGCTCATTACGGCCTTTGTACGGGTGTGGTGCGCCTCGTCCGACTTATCCTCACTCTTATCAACAGTTTTGAATCCTCGTTGACAACTAGGAATATGCCCCCACTATCGAGGGTGGAAAGGGCAACCCTTCCTTACTTTATTTATGGGAACAAAACATGAACATTATTGACGGCGATGCGGTTCATCAGAGTATTGCCGCAGCAAGGATTTCAGCCCCGAAAAAGACCGGCTCGGGGAGGCGTAGGCCTAGCGGAAGCTGCAAGCCGGAGAGCGCGGTCGGGCCTGCAGCCGGTGATTCCTTGACCAAGGAGGCGCGGCGGCTTCTCACAATGCTCGGGCAGCCGGAGACGTGGGCGATCATCGATCCGACGGACCCGGCGAGCGTGCTTGTCCACAGGCGTCGGTCGGGAGTTTCTGTTGGGGCAGGGCGCTTCGCTTCCGCCGTGGCGGACGCTCTCGTGCGCCAGGATCTCGGTCGCTGGGAGCAGTCCGCGTCGGGCCGGAAAACCCTGCGGCTGACGAAGGTCGGCGAAGCGTGCCTGCGGCGCGCCTCGGCGCCCGAAGCTGATATGGCGTTCTTTCACCAGCATCGCGAAACGGACGTTGCCATCGTGGAATCGGAGACAGGGGTCGCCCGCGTTCGCGTCGATTCCGACGAGAGCCCCCTTGATTGGCTGCGCCGCCGCAAGGGCCGCGACGGCGAGCCCATGATCGACGAGGCTTCCTATCAAGCCGGAGAGCGCCTGCGGACCGACATCATGCTCGCCGGGCTTCTGCCTGGGGTGACGGCGCGCTGGGATGGAATGCCGAGGAGTGGAGGACCGGGCTCTCCGAGCGAGTCGACGGACCGGATGGTGGCCGCCCGGCAGCGACTGCGGAACGCCTTCGATGCCATCGGGGGCGATTTCAGCGACCTGCTTCTCGACTTCTGCGGCTTCCTGAAGGGCTTGGAGCAGATCGAGCGCGAGCGGCAATGGCCCGCGCGCTCCGCCAAGATCGTGGTGCGTCTCGCCCTGTCCCGGCTCGCGGAGCATTACGGCATCGAGGCCTCGGCCCGAGGGCCTGCCGCCTCGCGCGGCATCCGCACCTGGCAGGCGGTGGTGATCGAGGGTGGAAAGGATTAGGACGCCGCGACGGCCGTCTGTGCGTCCCGACGGATGCGTTCGACCATGGATCTGACGCCGTTCGACCGTTGCGGCGTCAGGTGCTCGGACAGGCCGAGTTCCTTGAAAAGCGCGAGGGCATCGGTCGCGAGGGCCTGCGAGGGAGTCTTTTCGTTATAAAGGGAGATCAGGAGCGCCACGAGGCCGCGCACGATGTGAGCGTCACTGTCGCCGCGAAGATGCAGGACGGGTTCGCCGTTCGAGGAGATGAGCCCGGTCTGGAGCCAGACCTGGCTGGCGCAGCCCTGAACCTTGTTGGCATCGTTATAGGCCTCTTGCGGCAGCGGCTCCATGAGACGGCCGAGCTCGATGACATAGCGGTAGCGTTCCTCCCACTCATCGAGCAGCTCGAAATTGGAAACGATTTCGTCGATTGTCGGCAGCATGGCGAACCCGGGTTGTCTGCCCGTCATATAGCCATCGTCATCCGGTTTGGCGACGGAAGAGACCGGATTTATGTGCGGGGCTTGGACGCGGCGGGCTCGCGATCCTCGGGCCGCAGGGTATCGGAAGGCTTGGCGGAGCCGGCAAGCGGGAGGCCGGACGTGCTGAGCACCCGGTCGACGACCGCCTGCTTGGCACTTTCGGGCAGCGCCTTCCAGATGGATTCGAGATGGCCTGAATGATCGGTTTCGGGTGCGGTCGCCGTCGCCGGTTCGGTCTTCTTCGGAGTGAAGAAGGCCTCGACGGCCGCCGTACCCTCATCATGCTGCCGCACTGGTGAGAAGTAGAAAATGGTGCCGACGATGAGGATGAAACGGAGAATCGAAAACATGAAGCGGTCGGTCGGCTGAAGCCCAGGATTGATGCAGCACCATAACGTATGCCGAGTGGGCCGCGTAGGACGTGTTTGGGAAAGATGGAAACAGGATGAACAAAATATTTATGTTGGGACCATGCATTAAATGCATGAAAAGAAAAGAGAAATTTTAGAGCACTATGTTCTCTGCCGTCTCAGTGCCGCCTTTCCCGGGCGGTATCTCCCTGCGACCCGAGGCAATTAGGTTTCGCTTAAACCGGGTCTGTCAGGCTTTGCCCTCAGAAGGACAAGAATCGGTGCGTTGCCGTCTTGTCTTGCTGCCTGGGCGGACCACAACGACATCATCCTTCGAAGACGGAAACGACTCCCTTGCGTGAAGCTTTTGTCGACCATCCCGATGACGATCTCGACCTGCCGGCGGTTGTGCGCCGAAAGGCCCCGGCACGACCGGCGCAGAAACGTGCCGCCAAGCCGCCGCGCAGGCCGGGCATCGGCGAGAGGGTGGCCTCGATCGTCTTCAGCCATCCGCGCCAGATTCTTGCAGCCCTGTTCCTGACCGGATGCGGCGGCGCGATTGCCTGGAACGCGCTGACGCTGCAACACAGCCGCCATCCGGCGCCGCTCTTCAACACGCGGGAGATCGTGCTCGCGCCGGAGCCCAAGGTGGAGAGCGAAGCCCGCCAGCCTCTGCCGCCCGCGCGCCCCGGGGCGCCGCCCGTCGAAGACATGGCGCCGGCCTCGGCGCCCCATGAGGCCGCTGCCCATCCTTCCCCAGAGGCAGCGCTGCCATCGGTCGCCACGCCCCGGGCTCCGGCGCGCAACCCGATTGCTGAAATGATCCGCAACGGCGGACAGCCTGTCCCGGCCGCCGCGCCGGTCGCCCGCGTCCCGCAGCCGACTGCTCCCGCTGCGCTCGCGCCTCCGCCTTTGCGGAGCGCCAGCCACGATCCCATCGCGGACATGATCCGCATGGGCGGGCCGGTGCCTGTGCCGCCCGGAAATGTGGGGCGTGCGGACCAGGGCGATACGGTTCTGGCCGGGCAGCGTGCACTCGCGCGGTTGGGCTACAGCGTGAAGGTGGATGGCCTGATGGGCTCGGGCACGCGGCAGGCCATCGAGCGATTCGAGCAGGACCGGCGGCTGCCCGTCACCGGCGAGTTGAACGCGCGGACGATCCGCGAACTCTCAGCCGCGTCCGGCATCGCGGTCCCATGATGTCCCGCCTTCGCTCCGACTTCTGGGTTTCGGCTTACCTGCGCCGCTGTTCGGTCGAGGGAGTCGAAGCCGCCTTGCGCAAGCGCGGCGCCGCCGAAGCGGGCGCGGTATTCGTCAAGGTGGACCGGCTCGACGGCACGGCAAGCCTTTACGGGCCGGCACCGCAGCTCTTCCTCGACGAGAGTGGCGAGCGTCTCTTCTCGGCTGTTTTGAAGGACGTGATGCCGCTCGACGTGGAGGAGCGGATGACGCGCGAACTGCGCTTCGACTCCGATCTTTGGCTCGTGGAGGTCGACGACAGGGCAGGGCGGCACTTCCTGGACCTCGCGTCCGAGGACTGAATCGGTTGCCGACGTGCAGCACCGGCCTGGGTTTCGGTGCAGTTCATGGCTCAGAGCGGACGGCCAACACTCATGGCCGAACGGAACTCGACATCCTCGTCGATGAAGACCGCCTCGGTGCCCGCGCCCATGGCGTCGAAGAAGCGGCTGACAAAGCAGCGGAAGGAGGCGCAAAGGGCGATGTCGCAGATCTGCTGATCCGAGAAGCCGACCCGCCTCAAGCGCTCGATGTCGATCCCGGTGATATGGGGCGCGTCCCGGGCGACCTTTTCGGCATAGGCCAGCATCGCGACGTCTTTGTCCGATAAGCCCGCGGTTCGAAAATCCCGCTGAACGGCGAGCACCGCCTCCTTCGAGCCGAGGTCCTCGATGAGCTGCTTTCCATAGACGTGGGAGCAATAGGTGGAGGGAATATGTTTCGCCGCGATCAGCGTGATCAGGCGCCATTCTCGAAGGCCGAGCGAGAAGCCGGCGCGGAGACGGTCGGAGAATTCGGTGTAGATCGGCAACAGGTCCGGCCGGGCCGTGAAGCACTTTGCGGCCTCCATGACGAAACCGACTTGCGCTCGCTGCTTCTCGTAAATCCCCGCGACTTTGCCGGTTGCGTCTTCTTCCTCGATCGTCTGCAGGAACATCCGACCCTCCAGTCACATCGCCGACACGGACAATCTAGCAGAAACCCGGCTGAGCCTGCAGCCACCCCGAGCTTGGATCTTAAGGTGAGGTAGGTCCGCTGTCTCAGGCGAGTGCTTCCCCCGAGAGAATCTTCACATCCAGAATGCACTCGATGAGGGCCAGCGCGACAGGCCCGGGGACATCCTGCATTTCGTGCACCAACGTCCTGATGGCGGAAAGCGGGTAGGACAGGGCGGGGTGCAGATTGAGGAAGATCCGGATCGCCTCTCTCCGCGGCACACCGAGGACGTTCAACGCTAGTGCAAGAAGACGGTGGCGTCCGGTTTCTAGCAGACGCCACTCCGTGGATGGGGGAAAGCCGAAGAGGGCGGTCAGGATCGTTTCCAACCTGTGCTCGTCGCCCTTGAGGCCTGCGGCCATGAGGTCCGTCAGATCCTGTTCTGTCAGCGTGAACGACAGGCTCACACGCCGATGGGCGAGGCAGGCCGCAATACGCTCCCTGATCGCCTCTCGACGCTCCCTGGGGGCTGCCAGATACAGAGAGGCCTGAGCGGCCGCCGGAAGGTCGGCGCGGTCGAGAAGGATGGCCGCCAGGGCTGGACGTCGGCCGGCCTGCCGCAGCAGATCCGCGAAAGGCTCGGTATCGGGAAGAAGAGCGGGATTGGCCGCGAGCGCATCCTCGACGGTGTTCTCTCTCAAGGCCAGAAGCTTGTGGACCGTCGCCGAATCGAGATCCGGTTGTGACGCGATGGCGATGCGTCCTTCCGACGTGGCAAGCTGCCGTCTCCTGAAAGGAGGCGCGGGTCGGTGATGAGGGTTGTTGACGGCGTCAGGTGAATGCCGAGCCAGATAATCCAGGATGGATGCTGGCGTGTCCGGGCAGGGCGCGAGGATTCGGGCGAGGTCGCGCTTTGTCGCCGTGTCGGTCTTAGGCAGAAAACCGAGAACAAGCGTCTCGAAGGTTTCGATGCTCTCCCGGTCGCGCGCCGCCGCCGCGACGAACATCTCCGCGTTCACTTTCAGGAGAGCCGCGCGTGCATCGGGAGAGCCGTCCGGCGATCCAAAACCCGACAAGTCCGACCAAAGGTCCGGATGTGCAGACGATGACATGCTCGCACTCGCTTCAACGCAACTGGCTGAACGTTAGGAGTTGCTCCTTAGCGCACCTTTAACGATCAAGTACGGCCCAGGAATTAAGGGTTTCACATGAGGAACTGAAGCGCGGCAGCGAGTGTTGTTTTCTTGTCAGGGCGTGCAATTTTCTGATGCGCAGACCCCGGCGGCAACGAACTGTTAACCATAGATCTCTTTTTGTGAGTCAGGCGTAGAGGCAGAAGTGGCACGATAGAGGAGGGCGACATGCGAGACATCTGGACCAGATCGCCGGGAGTGGTGATCGCTTTTCCGGATAGTACGGAGCGTCCGCAGCGCCCGATCCTGGCGGCCGATGAGCCTCGCGGCGAGATCCTGCTGTTTACGGGCGTCCGTTACGAGAGGCCTTCTCCCAATCCGGGCCCCTCCCGCCCGCTGGCGTCCAACAGCCCCGGCCGTCGCCGCTCCTAAATCGTATTCCGATTTTATGATGATGGGACGCCGTTAGGCGTCATGGTTCGGGCTTGCCAGATCGTGCATCATGAGCACTGCGTCCGGCCCATAACTCGCGAGCTTCGCTTCCAGGCCCGACTTGGCCAGCACACGAAAGCCGACCCTCTCCCAGAACGCCTGAGACCTGTTGACGGCAACGAGCGAAAGATTGCCGAAGCCTGCTGCGCGCGCCATTTGGATCAGCCTGTTCGCCGCCTGCGCCGCCTGACCTTTGCCCCGCGCGATCGGCAGTAGGGCGACATCGTGGATGTAATAGGTGCTTGTCGCCTCAGGGAGTTTGCCGAGCAGCTTATTCAAGGGCGGCGGCTCTCCCCGGTGCCAGGGATGGGAGAGCGCATAGCCGATCGCGCGCCCGTCCTCGACCAGCATGAGGCACCCCTGTGGGTAGAGGTGCTGACGCTCCGCCAGCACTTCGAAATCCTCCGGATGATCGACGTGGATCGTGTCCGCGAGAACCTGCACCTGGGCCAGATCCTCAGGCGTCATAGGGCGCCAAGGCATGATGGTCAGGGATCCTGTTCGGCCGTGCAGGAGACCGCCTTCGCGGCCTCTTCCGCCTGAGGCCTCAGGCTCGGGCTGGGAGCGGCGACGCGCACGATCACGAAGCCCTGCTGCTCGGGGGAAACGATCCGCACGTCCCGCGAGGGATCGTTCTCGTCCTCGGCGGCGCGGGCCTCGTCGAGCTGACGGGCGGTCAACGTGACGATCTCAAGTTCGCCCCGCACGGCGGCACGGTCCGTGACCGCGAAGAAGACGCCGCCCGACTCCTTGTGAAAGGAGAAGGACAGGGGAAGCGACCCGGTCTGAGCCGTGACGCGCATGGGACCGTTGCGGAGATCGAAGGCGCAGGTCGCCACGGCGATGGCCGGGTCCGGTCGCGGAAGCCAGGTGTTCTCACCGCCCGGCGCGCTGATGATCTGTGCCTTCTCGGCGGTCAGGGTCGCCTGGACCTTCGCGAAGGCATCCTGGTCCGCAAGATAGGGACTCGCAAGGATCGCCACGATGTGAATCCCTGCGGCAATCACGATGCCGCAGAAGGTGGCGATCAGGAAGCGGGAAAAGCCTCTCATGCTCCGCACCCCAGACGCTTGATGACAGGAAAATCGGCTTCCTCGAGATTGGCTCCGGCAGCTCCCGGAGGATCGTAGAGACGCAGTGACACCGTGAAGGGCCCCGAGGCGGGAAGCTGAAGCCAGTTGCCAGGCTGCAGAATGCGGGACAGGGCGATGGTGAAACGGTCCTGTGAATCCCGGAGCACTTCCACCGAGGTGAAGTTCCTGCGTCCAAGCTCCGTGATGGGCAGGCGCCCGTCTCCGTCATAGAGGGTCAGCGTCCAGAGCCGCGCGGTGGGAGCGATTGCGCCGATGGTGTAGGTGCAGGCGGAATCGAGCGGCTGACTATCGCTGTCGGTCCGGGCGGTGAAGCCCAGTCCTTCGCCCGTCGCCAACGGAACATCGCCACGTCGGGCGAGGATCGCGCGCATGTAGGGATCCGCCCCAGGCGAGCCGAGCTTGGGCCACGCCTGCCACGGTCCGAGCCGCAGGCTGCCGAAGGGCGGATCGCCGTTGATGGCCCAGTAGGCGGAGCCCAAGCCCAGTCCCAGCGCCAGAAGCAGCGCATAGACGATGAGGATGGCTGTCGGGACGCGTCTGACGGTCACGGGCGATAACGGGGTCGATGGCGCGCGCATCGAAGCGGCCGCCGGGGCATTCGTCAAGTGAGCCTCTGTCTGCATTCGTTAGGGCATCGCTACCTGGCGACGGCCATCCGCAGCCGCGGAGCCGCCCGGGGCCTCCGGAGCCTTGCCTGTCATGGCCGAGCGATCGACGGACTGGAATAGGGTGCCGATGCCGCCAAGGACCTCGTAGGACTTACGGGAAAGAGTGCCCGCCAGGAAGGATTGGGCAGGGTCCGGTGTCTGGTCGGCCGCCGGTCCCTTCGAGGAGGCGACGCGGAAAGCATTGGCCGGGCTCGCGCCAGGGATGGGGCGGATCTCCAGGTTCTGGTGGGCAACGGCCATCACTTCGTGCCATGTCATGGCCGGGAGCGTGCCGCCGGTCATCTCGTTCATGGGGCGGGAATCATCGTTGCCGTACCAGACGCTGGCGACGAGATTTCCGGTGAAGCCGACGAACCATGCATCCTTGTAGCCGTTGGTGGTTCCGGTCTTTCCTGCCGTCGGAATGCCTTCCAGCGCGGCGCGCTTGCCGGTGCCTTCCTCGACCACCTTGTTGAGCATGAAATTCATGTCGTTCACGACCCGGGTGTCGAGCACCTGCTTGGGCGGTGTGTCCCGGTCGTGCCGGTAGATTACCTCGCCCGAAGAGGTGCGGACCTCCCAGGCGGCATAGGGATCGGCGCGCTTGCCGCCATTGGCGAAGACCGCGTAGGAGGCGGCCATGTCGATGGGCGTGACCTCGGCGGCGCCGATAGGCAGCGAACTCGAATCGGTAAGCGGGTGGGTCAGGCCCATGCGCTTGGCCGTATCGACGATCACGGCGCGGCCCGCCTTGGCGTTGCCCTTGCCGATTTCGACGGACATCTGGACCGGAATCGAGTTGATGGAGCGAGCGAGCGCCGAAACCAGAGGCATGGCGCCGGCGAAGGAGCGGCCGTAGTTCTGGGGACACCAGTTTCCGAGGCAGATCGGCCGATCGACGACGGTCGAGTTGGGCCGCAGCTTCGGATTCGTGGTCAGGGCCGCAGCATAGACGAAGGGCTTGAAGGACGAGCCCGGCTGGCGGAGCCCGGCCGTGGCGCGGTTGAACTGACTCTGGCCGTAATCCCGCCCGCCGACGATGGTGCGGACGGCGCCATCCACGTCCATGACCACGATTGCGCCCTGGCCGGCCCGGTACTGGCGGCCATGCTGGCGGAGCATGTTCTCCAGCGTCTCTTCCGTATGGCGCTGGAGAGCCGTGTCGAGTGGCGTCTTGACGATCAACACCCGCTCGTGGCCGAACTTCTTCTGGGCAGCGATCGCCTTGACCTGATCGTACGCCCAATCGAGATAGAAATCCGGGGTCGTCTCGCGCTGGCGGTTGACCGGCGTTGCGGGATTGCGTCGTGCCGTCTGGATCTGGCCTTCCGTCAGGAAGCCGGCCTCGACCATATTGCGCAGGACCTCGTTCGCCCGGGCGCGGGCCGCCGGCAGATTCACGTGCGGGGCATATTTGGTCGGAGCCTTGAACAGGCCGGCCAGCATGGCGGATTCCGCCAGGGTCAACTCCTTGGCGGGCTTGCCGAAATAATAATCCGCCGCCGCCACGACACCGTGGGCGCCGCCGCCCATATAGGCGCGGTCGAGATAGAGCTTAAGAATCTCGTCCTTCGTCAGGTGAAACTCGAGCCAGACCGCCAGGAACGCTTCCTTGATCTTGCGCTCCAGGGAGCGCTCGTTCGTGAGGAAGAGGTTCTTGGCCAGCTGCTGGGTGATGGACGAGCCGCCCTGCACGACGCCCCCGCCTTGGGTGTTCACCACGAGCGCGCGAAACGTGCCGATCGGGTCGATGCCCCAGTGATCGTAGAAGCGCCGGTCTTCCGTCGCCAGCGCGGCCTTGATCATGTAGTCGGGGAAATCCTCAAGCTTGTAGGAATCGTCCAGGTGCAGGCCCCGCCGTCCGACCTCCTGGCCGTAGCGGTCGAGGAAGGTGACGGCGAGATCCTGGGTCTTGAGCCAATCGTCCTCCGTCTCACGGAAGGCCGGGAGGGCAAGCGCCAGCATGACGATGCCGCCGGCGGTCCCGAGCGTCGTCGCCTCGCTGGTCAGATCGAGGATGCCGCGAAGAGGGCCGCGAAACCGCAGGCACTTCATCTTCTCCGTGTACCAGCCCCATGCGCTGCCCAGCCCGCGTCCGCTCTGATACAGCGTCGAGTTGAGCCATGCGTCGAACCACAGCGCGCCGCGCTTGATCCGCGTCATAAGTGAAATTGGGGGCTTCTGACTCACGACGGTCCTCGAGCAGGTCGGGGCCTGACCTGTCTAGTTTATGATCTTCGAATGTCTTATCGGCAATGCCGAAGCGTGGCGATGCCGATATATATATAACTCAGAACCTTGTTTGTAGGTTCACAGAGATTTACCTCTTCCGAAGGATAGGCCGCCCCGTTGTGCGGCCGAGCACCTTCCCTCAAACCGCCTCAAAGAGACGTCAAAGCGCCCACATGCCAAATGCCGCACCCCTCGCTCTCCCTCAGCCGGAAGAGCAACCCTTCTGGCGCGTGAAGCCGCTCGAAGCCATGGCCTCGGACGAGTGGGAGAGCTTGTGCGACGGCTGCGGTCGCTGCTGTCTCGTCAAGCTCGAGGACGAGGATACGGCTGAGGTGATGTACACGGATGTAGGCTGCACCCTCCTGAATGACCAGACCTGTCGCTGTCGAGATTATACGAACCGCCAGGCCAAGGTGGCCGACTGCGTGCGCCTGACGCCACAGGCCGTGCGGAGCCTCTCCTGGCTGCCAAATACCTGCGCATACAGGCTGCTGGCTGAGGGACACGATCTCTATTGGTGGCACCCGCTGGTTTCAGGGGACCCCGAGACGGTTCATGCAGCAGGGATCTCCGTGCGCGACCGGGTCGCCGGCCCGGAGGAAGAATTCACCATCTCCGAGCTTCTGGAGCGGATCACCGATTGGCCGATGGAGGATCCAAGCCTCCGTGGGGAATGAACGTTCGGGGGGCAAAGCGTCGCAGACTTGGATGGTGCGAAAGCCCGACGCGATCTCCTCCTCCCAGGGGAAGACACGCAAAGTCGCTGAATGATTGCAGTGTACCCGAAATAAAATCCGCTCACGAAACCGACGAATACCTCTTTTGGAGTAATTGCCAGCATCGCGTTCAAAGGCAACCCTTATCGGTCTTGGATAAGTTCTAATCTCTTATTTTAAGATTAATTTCCGAATAGGGTGTTTTATGTCTGCTATTGCTACTTTCGGCCGGGCTGGAAATGCGTATATCGACAGCGTTCTTGGCGATTATAAATGGGCAGCCAACAGCGTAACCTATAGTTTTCCGACGAGCGGATCGGTCTACGGAAATCCATACGGCTCAGGAGAAAACATTACGCACTTCGCGAGCCTCGGCTCCGTTCAGCAGACAACCGCCCGCAACGCATTGAACGCCTATGCCTCCGTTGCGAACCTGTCCTTCACGCAGATGAATGAAACGTCTAAGCAGCACGCCGATGTGCGCTTGGCCATGTCGGATGCGACACCGACCGCTTGGGCTTATCTCCCCTCAACGGCAGCGGAGGGCGGAGATGTCTGGTTCAATGTCTCCAACAGGTACTTCACCAGCCCGGAAAAGGGCAATTACGCCTACATGGTCTTTCTGCACGAGCTCGGGCATACGCTTGGGCTCGAACATACGCATGAAGGCAATATCATGCCGCAGGACCGAGACTCGCTGGAGTACACGGTCATGAGTTACCGCTCCTATGTCGGAGGATCGACGACATCAGGCTACACGAATGAGCCCTTTGGATACGCGCAGTCGCTCATGATGTACGACATCGCGGCCGTGCAACACATGTACGGCGCAAATTACGCCACGAACAGCGGCAACTCGACCTATGCTTGGAATCCAGCGACGGGCGAGATGACCATCAATGGCGTAAGTCAGGGGACGCCCGGCGAGAACAGGGTCTTCCTGACAATCTGGGATGGCGACGGCGACGACACGTATAACCTCTCGAACTATACAACCAATCTCAAGATCGATTTGCGGCCTGGTGAATGGACTAAGACATCCAACACTCAGCTTGCGAAACTGAACTGGGACGGCTCGAAGGTCGCCGTCGGCAACGTTGCCAATGCCTTGCTCTATCATGGCGATACGCGCTCTCTCATCGAGAACGCCGTGGGCGGCTCAGGCAACGATTCATTGACCGGAAACGAAGGCAGAAACCACCTCATTGGTGGTGCAGGAGCGGACAAGCTATACGGACTTGACGGGGCAGACATCCTCGAAGGCAACGCCGGAGCCGATACGTTCTTCGGGGGCAGCGGTGCGGACATCTTCGATTTCAATTCCCGCAGTGATTCTCTCTCTAGTGCACGCGATACAATCCAGGATTTCGTGCGAGGCACCGACCACATCGACCTGCGCACCATCGATGCCAATACCGTAAGCAGTGGGGATCAGGCGTTCTCGTTCATTGGGGGCGCAGGCTTTACGGGCCACGCAGGTCAGTTGAACTTCACAGGCGCTGTATTGGCGGGAGATGTGAACGGCGACAAGATTGCGGATTTCCGCATCAACGTCACAGGCATCTCGATGCTGAAATCCGCCGACTTTTATCTCTGATAAGAGTTCATGGGGTTGCGCCGATGAGCGAGTGGATCGATTTCGCCCAATGGCAGAACTGCATGCAGATGGAACGACCCGGTCTCGTATTCGAAGTCCGGAACGGCGAGGGGCGGAGCTTGCTGACCACCTGCACCGTTC
The DNA here is from genome assembly GCF_052115545.1 of Microvirga sp. 2MCAF35. Taxonomy (NCBI): domain Bacteria; kingdom Pseudomonadati; phylum Pseudomonadota; class Alphaproteobacteria; order Hyphomicrobiales; family Methylobacteriaceae; genus Microvirga; species Microvirga sp. 2MCAF35. Next base: position 60,165 of record NZ_JBFRGW010000020.1, on the reverse strand, counting down.
CGCTTCAGCTGCCATCCGATTGGAAATCGCCACCTGTGCAATTCCGTCTGGTCCAGGAGCCGAAGCCGCGTCATTCGAACCCTATCCCAAGACCGCAATCCTGAGATTGCGCGGAGAAGCAGGCGCTAATTCATAAGATTGGGATGCAGGGTTTTATTGTGGGGAGTTCCGGCGGCGCGACGTGACCGTTGGATTTGTCCCCTGGGCGACCTGCAGACAGGTGAGCATGTCGACATAGCTCGGCGTGCCGCCGATCTGCGCCTCCCCCGCGCAGGTGGTGCGCAGTCCCTCGGGCGCGCCACCCCAGATCTCCCGAAGCTGTCGTTCCGCCGCAGTCTCGTCCCTCACGCAGCTCTCGTATGGGTTCGTATCCTGCGGTGTGAGAGGCAGAGCCTCCTTGCAGGTCGCCTCGACATTGAAACGGGGAAGCTGCTGGGCCGTAGCGGGAACGCTTGCAAGGCTTCCAAGCAGCGCAATCGTACCGAGCATATATGCCTTCATGACAGCCTCCCTGGGCTATGCGTTGCTTCAACCCCTTGGTGGATCGAACACGGTACGTATTCCAGCGCTCAGGCTGTGAGCTCATCAGAAGGTTACGTGCTCGCCTCCTTCTGTTTGTCATTGCCAGACTCGCCCGGGACTACGGTGTGCTCCCCGAGAGTTTCGCGCACATAGAGCTTCTTGACCAGAACGTAAGCAACCACGGCCAGCGGGAAGCCGAAGATTAGGCCGAATGCGCCGAACAGGGCGCTGCCGGTCAGGATGGCGAACAATGCCAGAGCGGGAGGAATGCTGATGACGCTGCGCGCCACGAGGGGAAAGATGACGTTGCCTTCGATCTGCTGAATCACGATGACGGCGAGAACGGTCCAGAGCGCCGTCTCTCCGCTCACGCCGAAAGCGATTAGCACGGCAGGCAGCGCTCCCAGGATCGGGCCGAGAAACGGGATGAAATCGGCTAAGCCTGCGATGAGACCGAGTGCGATGGCGGAGGGCAGGCCGATCAGCCAGAAGGCTATCGTAGAGAGAATCGCCACACAGGACATGGCGATCAACTGTGCCGTGAGCCACAGCCTCAGGGCTTGTCCGGACGCCTGCAGCGAACTTTCCACGCGGGCATGGTGGCGGATGGGAAAGAGCTTCACGAAGCCTTGCTCATAGACACGCGGCGCGGCCGCGATGTAGAGGCCCGCGAGCACCACCAGGGCGAAGTCTGCAAGTCCATTGAGAATAGCGCCGCCTATCCCGGCCAGGCGGGCCGCCATTCCGCCGACGGGCGCATTGCTCATGATCTCCGAGAGGTCGTCGCTGACTGCACCGAGGCCGAGTTGCTTGGCAAAGTTGTCGATGGCGAGGGGAAGCTGGTCAACCACGCTCGAGAACTGAGATCGCACCTGCGTTCCGAACAGCGCGATGATAGCAATGAACAATGCGAAGATGACCAGGGCAGCCACAGTCAGGCTCCAGCGTCCAGGAACCTTGAGGTAGCGCACGAGCGCATCTGACGCCGCGTGCAGCAGGATTGCCACGAGGACGGCGCCGAAAGCGAGAAGGAGAACGTCTGAGAGCTTCCACAGCAAGAGGGCGAGCACCCCGATCCCGAGCACGATGAGGGTCTTTCGGATGAACTCCGCGTCTCCCATAAGCCCCCGGACGGAACGGTTTCGATCATCCATCGTTTACGCCTCACCTTCGACCTTGTGACAATCAAAGCGGCCGAGCTCGGTTCCCTCCGCTGAGAGCGACGGATGTCGGGGTTAATGCACTTCTCGTATTTACATATTAATTCGTGTTGTTCTTGTCGAAGTATTTACTCCGTCGGAACGTATTCCCGTAATCGCGGTTATAGTGTCATGGAGGGAATGGAAATGACCTCACAAGTCATCTGTTTTATTCTTGGCACTGTGTTTCCTGTTGCCATGGTTGGTTGGCTGTTCATCCATTAATGAACATTCCCAATACTATTCCATGGAAGAGGAAGTGCCGGAATTTGCGTTCAAGTCCCGCGTAACGAAAAGCCCGCCTGTCATCTCAGGCGGGCTTTTCGGCGTCTTGGATCCCCAACGCATTATCGGACAAGCTCCGTGCAGGCCTGATTCCCGTGAACATCGACCGAGCAGGTCCGCTGCCTGATGGAACCGGTGGTCGCTGCATCCGGTACCACGACAATATGCTGCCCAGCTTGAGTCCTGGCACTCTGCTCGGCCAAACCTCCCGCGATGCCGCCGACGCCCGCCCCGACAACGGAACCCACGGGGCCCCGACGATGGCGCCCGTCACGGCTCCGGTTGCAACGCCGGCAGCCGTACCTTCCTGTGCCGAAGCAAGTTGTGGGACAATTGAAAGAGAAGCGGCGGTGATGATGAAAGCAACTTTACGCATAACTCGTTACTGCATCGGATGTTGCTCTGACAGAGAACGCCCTCGTTATGTTCAAGGTTCCTGGAACAGAGTAGAGGCGGGATCTTCTACTTCGTCGCGGCTGCCGCGCGCTTGGTCAATTCTTTTCTAAGTGTCTCGGGAAGTTCTATTCCGGTCAGTCGCCATGTGGCGCTGCTCAGGCGGAGCGTGATCCTGAACTGCCGATCCTTCTGCTCGTCCGCCGGAAGCGGGATGGTGATGGCGCGGAAACCTTGCGTCTCCGACAGGATGAATGTCCGCCAAGCTTTTTCGAAAGACGCGGCATCGAAGCGCAGAGGAAAGAAAAGCCCGTTGGCGACCGCCGCCCCGCCGGATTGCTGCAATTGCCCGTCGTCGAGAAGGTCGATGAGAGCCTGCGGCGTGATGAGTTCCTCGAGAACAGGGTTGAGCGTTGCGGTTCCGGCCTGAGCGGCTGTTTGCGGGTCGAGCCCTCCAAGATCCTGCGTCTTCAGGAACTGGCCGAGAATCTGGCGGGCGAGGGAGGCGCGAAGCGCGTTGAAGTTCACCCGCTCCGTGATCCGGTCGATATCCTTGGCTTCGACAGCTTTGGACAAGTCGTAGAGCGCGACGAAGGGTGAGACCATGAAGATGGCCCAAGCCAGAAAGAGGAGAAAGCTGATCCGCAAAGTCCAGCGCATCGTTCAGGTCGTGCCTTTGAATGGAAGGAAGGGCTTGCCGTAGGGTTGGAGCCGTCAGGGACAGTAACTTGCTCCGGATGAACTCATGTGGGGACGATGCGGCCAACAAAAAAGGGCGACCTTCCGGTCGCCCTTTTGAAGATTGATCTTAAGTGAGATCAGCCGCGAGCACGGGCGCGGATCATGAAGGTATCATAGGCGTATTCGGCCACTTGGAACCAGAGGTATTCTTCGTTCCGGAAAGCCTTGACCGCGTCGATGACCTTCTTGAAGTCGGCGTTCTTGGCCGAGACTTCGTCGAAGACCTCATTGGTTGCCTTGTAGGCGGCCTCGAGGATTTCCTGCGAGAACGGACGCAGCTGCGTGCCGGATCCGAGCAGGCGGCGCAGGGCGGCGGGGTTCCTGGCGTCGTACTTGGCCAGCATGTCGTTGTTGGCATAGCCGGCGGCTGCGGTCAGGATTGCCTGGTACGACTTCGGGAGTTCTTTCCACTTGCCCTGGTTGACGAAGAGATGGATTGCGGGACCACCCTCCCAGAAGCCCGGATAGTAGTAGTACGGCGCGACTTTCGAGAAGCCGAGCTTCTCGTCGTCGTAGGGGCCGACCCACTCGGCGGCGTCGATGGTGCCGCGCTCGAGCGACGGATAGATGTCGCCGCCGGGGATCTGCTGCGGCACGGCGCCGAGCTTCTGCATCACGAGGCCGGCGATGCCGGCGATGCGGATCTTCAGGCCCTTCAGGTCCTCGACGGTCTTGATCTCCTTACGGTACCAGCCGCCCATCTGCACGCCGGTGTTGCCGGCGGGCATGCCGTAGAGGTTGTGCTTGGCGTAGAACTCGTTCAGCAGGTCGTTGCCGCCGCCCTGGTAGAGCCAGGCGTTCATCTGGCGGGCATTCAGGCCGAAGGGGGCCGCCGTGCCGAGGGCGAAGGTCGGATCCTTGCCGAAATAGTAATAGGAGCAGGTATGACCAAGCTCGACCGTGCCGTTGCCGACGGCGTCGGCGATCTGAGGCTGGCCGACGATTTCACCGGCCGCGAAGGGCTGGATCTGGAACTTGCCGTCCGTCGCCTCGGAGACGAACTTGGAGATCACTTCGGCCGCGCCGTAGATGGTGTCGAGGGACTTGGGGAAGCCTGATTGCAGGCGCCACTTCAACTCGGGCATCGACTGGGCGATGGCCGGGGCGGCCACTGCGGTCGCGGCGGCACCCACCGCGGCGGCCTGCATAAACTGACGACGTTTCATCGCTTTTTCCTCTCTGGATCGTGACATTCGTCACTTGGCTCTTGACCGTGACTTTCGCCACTTGCGCCCTATTGACACTAAATTAGGTTGCGTTCGCAAGAAGCCTGACGGCTCTATCGACTAATGATCTATGCGCCTTTTGAAAACGTGCTTCGTCCTGCTCAGGAAAGCGGCACGTCGACGGTGCAGATGACCCCGTCCGGATCGTAGTTAAGCACGACGGTGCCGTTCAGCTCCCGGGCCAAGCCGTCCTGGATGAGACGCGACCCGAAACCCTTGCGGGACGGAGGCTCCACCGGAGGGCCGCCACGTTCTTCCCAGCGCATCGACAGGCGCGAGCCTGGCGAACCGGCGATGATCGACCAGGAGATGCGGACGCCGCCCGATGCGTTTCTCAAGGCCCCGTACTTGAGGGCATTGGTGAAAAGCTCGTGCAGGACCATGGAGAAGCTGAGGGCGATCGACGGCGAAACCCGAAGGTCCGGCCCTTCGATCTCGATGCGGCGGCACTCCGCCTCGTTGGTCCGGTAGGGTGTGCACGCCTCGGCCAGAACGTCTGAAAAGTCGGCTCCTTCCCAGTTCTCCCGCGTCAGCACGTCATGGGCCCGGGCGAGGGCGAAGAGGCGCGCCTCGAAACTGGCGCAGGCGGCAGGAAGGACCTCGATGCTCTGTGCCCCTATGCTGCGAAAGCTTTGCGCCGCGAGGGACTGGACCGTGGCGAGCGTGTTCTTCACCCGGTGATTGAGCTCGTTGAGCAGAAGCCGCTGATGCTCTTCCGCGCGCTTCTGATCGGTGATGTCGAGCTGGATTCCATCCCAGACGATATTGCCGTTCGGAAGCTTGCGGGGCGCATCGACGATGCGCTGCCAGCGGATCTCGCCGGTCTTGGCATGGCGGATGGCGAACTCGAGGTCGAGCGGCTTGAGCTGGGCATGCGCTTCCACCTGCGCACGATAGACCGGCTCGCGGAACTCGGGGAGGATGAGATTGAAGAGAAGACTCTGATCCTTGGGGACCATGTCAGCCGGGATGCCGTTCAGCCGCTCGCAACTGGCGGAGACGTAGATGAAGCGCCGGCCCTCGTAGCCGACGCCGTTATCCATCTGATAGACCATGCCGAGGGGGAGATTGTCGGCCAGGGCGCTGATCTGCGCCTGGCGCTCGCGCATTTCCTCCTCGGCGCGTTTGTGATCCGTGATGTCGATCTGAAGGCCATCCCAGACGTGGCTGCCGTTCGGCAACTGGCGGGGCGTCACGATCAGGCGATGCCAGCGGATTTCCCCGGTCTTCCCGTGGCGCATCTCGAATTCCATGTCGAATGCCTTGTGTTCGCGAACGGCTTCGACCTCCTTGGCCAGCATCCGCTCGCGGTACTGGGGCAGAACGAGTTCATAGAGGAGGGAGAGGTCGGCCTGCACCTTCTCGGCCGGGATGCCGTTCACCTGCTCGCAGGTCTTCGAGATGTAGAGGAGCTTGCGGTCCTTGTAATCCGCCGCATCGTTGAGCTGGTAGAACATGCAGGCGGGCGCATTGTCCGTCAGGGAGCTGAGCCGCGCCTGGCTCTCGCGCAGCTCCTCCTCGGCGCGACGGCGGTCTGTCCAGTCGCGAAAGCTGACGCCGAGACCCCCGTTATAGGGGAAGACGTGGAATTCCAGGTAATGTCCCTGGCGTCCCACTGCTTCGGACTCGAAAGACAGGGGCTGCCCCGTGGCAAAGACCTCCTCATAGCGCCGCCGCAGATCCGTGCCTTCGGATTCAGGGAACACGTCCCAGATCATCTTGCGCAGCAAGTCATGGCGAGGAACGCCGAAGTAACTCTCGGCCGCGCGGTTGATGTAGCTGAACCGCCACTGGGTATCGAGGGAATAGAATGCATCCCCGATGCCTTCCAGCACCACGGAGAGCTGGGCCTGCACCTTCGCTTCGATCGTGTGTGCAAGGGCCTGTTGCAGGGCGCTGTCGAATGCGCCTTTCGGTCGCTCGGAAACAGAGGCGGCGAAGTCGCCGGTGAGCTGCTCCAGATCGACGGTTGAAGTCAAAGCGGTGCCGGGCATGGTCATTTATGAAACGTAATCACGAAACGTCATTTATAGCAACGCTTCTACATTTCAATGACGCCGCGGTAGTTCCGTCTTCTGGGCGCCTTGCAGCCTGCCCGATGGCTTCACTTCGTCCGATCCTGCGAAAATCAGGCTTCCGTATGGGTCCGGCCCTTGTCGAAGCTCGGGTTCTTCGGAATGCTGAAGGCTTCCGCGGCGCAGATCAGCATGAACAGGGCAATGACGCCGCCGATCTCGGCCACGCTGACGAGAATGGAGGAGGGGTCGCCCACATAAGCGAAAGCGCCCATGGCGAGCGCGGAAACAGCAGCCCAAAAGATCATGGGCCTTCTCCCCTGCAAAGCTTGATGCGCACACATAACGGCTTAGGTCCCAATAAGTTCCTAAGCTCGGGCGGAAAGATTCCTGAGGCATGCCGTTACGGCAAGTGCAAAATGCCCTAATTCCAGACTTTCGGTAAATCTTTTTTCGAACCGTTCGTTCCATGCGCCCTGTCATCCGTCAGGTTGTCCCGAAACTTCATGCTCCGGAGGCCTCGATATTGGGGGATGCGCGGCGGGCCGAGCCCCGGGGCGAGGATGCCCACCGGGCGTTCCTCTCGCGCATCCCTGCCTTTCGCGCCATCGAGCAAGGGCCGCCGACGCGGCCGCTTCCATGGCCCGGTTCGCTGAGAATTGCGGCGTTCAATACGGAGCGACTGAAAGATCGGCCGGCGGTTCGCCATCTCATGAGCCGGGCCGGCGCCGACATCGCCCTGCTCAGCGAAGTCGATCTCGGCATGGCGCGGTCCGGGAACACGCATAACATCCGCGATCTCATCGCCGGGACGGGAGAGGGCTATCTCTACGGCGTCGAATTCGTGGAACTCGACCTCGGAGACCGAGAGGAGATTCGCGCCCATGCGGGCGAGCACAATGCCTGCAGCCTCCATGGCAATGCCATCGTGTCCGCATTGGGCCTCGAGGCGCCGCACCTGATTCCGCTCGAAGAGAACGGGTTGTGGTTCTCAGGCTTCAAGGGCACGCAGCGGCGAATCGGCGGACGGATCGCACTGGCCGCCCGCGTTTCCGGGGCACCGGCGCCGCTCTGGATCGTCAGTACCCATCTTGAAAGCAAGTCCGATTCGGCGGATCGTCGGGCGCAAATCCAGGCCCTTCTGCGGGCTCTCGACACGATCGCTCCTCACGAGCCCTGCGTGATCGGCGGCGATTTCAACACCAAGGCTTTGCCGCGTGGGGAGGACGACAGGGACCTCCTGCTCTCGGCGCCCGAGCGAGATGAGCCTCTGTTCGCCGACCTGCGCGATGCTGGCTTCGAGTGGCAGCATGCGAATCTCGCGCTGCCGACTCAGACGCCGGGGCCGACGAACAAGCACGAGCCGCCTTTCGGAAAGCTCGACTGGCTGGTCGTGCGCGGCCTTGCGGCGGCAAATCCGCAGGTCGTCCCGGCGCGGGACGGGGAGGGCAGGGCCGTGTCGGATCACGAGATGATCACGGTCGATGTGAGCTTCTGGTGAGCGAGAGGCTCCGAATTGTCCGTAAAAGCCTTAGTGGATGTGATTGGTCGTTGTCTGGCGCTCGTGGGCTGTGGATCAAGCCGAGCGAAGGGCAGAAGGAGATCGAGCAAATCCCCGCCGGGCCCGGATTTTCAGAATGTTTCAGAATTACCTTGACAGCGTGACGCTCCTAGAGTACAAAACGTGAACACTGACGAAGTGTGAATGCAGCCCCCGCATCACGGTTTCGGTGTCCCTTCACCGCCCAGCGCCTCCGCCTGGGCGGTTTTTTGTTGGCTTGAACATGCCCCAGAGAATCGAAATCACCGACGAGCAGAGGCGGCAGGCTTGGGAGATCTATGCCCGCGAGCCGAGCAAGCATCTGCCTGACATCCAGAAATTTCTCGGTGTCAGCGCAGGCACCTTCGTGCGGATGCGCCAGCGCTGGGGTTGGCCATCGCGCCAGGCCGCGCTCGAGGAGAACGCCTTGAGCAAGGCCGCGAAGGATAAGGGCGGCGCTGCGGGCCTTCATAAGGCCGCCGAAGCGTCCGTGAACGATGCGGCCCGGGCTCTCGCCCAGGCGACCCGGGTGCAGATCGACGCGCTCATGGACGAGCAGCGCACCGGACGCGCCAAGGATCACGACAAGACGGCCCGACGGCTCGCCTCCTATGCCAAGACGCTGGCGGCCGCCCGGGCCCTTCTTGAACAGGAAGGCTCACCGCTCGATGACTGCGAGCATCATGACAAACCAAGACGCAGCCTCCACGAGCTGCGCGACGAACTTGCTCACCATCTTAACCGGGTTATTGCGGAAGAGGAGGCTCGCGGATGCGACGGCATCCTGGTCTGAACACGATTTCGAACAGGTTCTGCGCCATTGGCCTGTCCGCTGCCGCCCCGAGCAGCGACTGCCCGGCCTCGCGCGCACGCACGATCCCTGGACGACGTGGCTGATTCTCGGCGGGCGAGGGGCGGGCAAGACCCGCACCGGCGCCGAATGGGTGCGCGGCATAGCACTGGGTGCGCCCGATTTCGCCCATCAATCGTCCCGGCGCATCGCACTGATCGGCGAGACGTTTGCCGATGCGCGCAACGTGATGGTGGAAGGGCCTGCGGGCATTCTCTCCATCCACGGTCGCCGTGAACGTCCCGCATGGTCGCCGTCCCTGCGCAAGCTCGAATGGGCAAACGGCGCCTTGGCGCATGTGTTCTCGGCCGAGGATCCTGATTCCCTTCGCGGCCCCCAGTTCGATGCCGCCTGGGCCGACGAGCTGGCCAAGTGGAAGCACGTGGAGGAGACTTGGGACATGCTGCAATTCGGCCTTCGCCTCGGAGCACATCCGCGCCAGATGGTGACGACGACACCGCGGCCGATCCCGCTCATCAAGCGTTTCCTCGCCGATCCATCGGTGGCGGTGTCGCGCGTGCGCACATCCGACAATGCGGAGAACCTGGCGCCGGCCTTTCTCGATACGGTCATGCGCCGCTATGCGGGCACGCGTCTCGGGCGGCAGGAACTCGACGGCGACATCATCGAGGATCGTCCGGACGCCTTGTGGACCCGCGACGTGATCGAGGCGAACCGGGTTTCCGTCGCGCCGGCGCTTGTTCGCATCGTCGTTGCCGTCGATCCGCCCGCCTCATCGTCGAAACGCGCCGATTCCTGCGGGATCGTCGCGGCCGGCATGGACGAGAGCGGCATCGCCTATGTGCTCGAGGATGCGACGGCCGCACACCTGAAGCCGCCGGAATGGGCCGCGAAGGCCGTGGCGCTCTACCGAAGGCTCGAGGCCGATGCGCTCGTCGTCGAGACGAATCAGGGCGGCGAGATGGCGACCGGCGTGATCCGCGAGGTCGACCCGTCGGTGCCCGTCATCGGCGTACGCGCGACGCGCGGCAAATACCTGCGCGCCGAGCCGGTCTCCGTGCTCTACGCGCAGAGCCGCGTGCGCCACGTGGGGGCGCTGCCGGAGCTCGAGGATGAACTCTGCGATTTCGGCCCCGGCGGTCTCACCTCCGGCCGCTCGCCCGACCGCATGGACGCGCTCGTCTGGGCCCTGACCGAATTGATGCTGCGGGAGAAGCGGCAGCCGCGCGTGCGGGTGTTGTGATGGATGTGCGGTTTCGGCTTTCTGCTCCCTGCTTTCTAAGCCCTCATCCTGAGGGCCGCCGACGGCGGCGTCTCGAAGGACGAGGGCGCTTCCCGTGTTCTCTGGAACCTCCTTCGAGACGCCGCTGACGCGGCTCCTCAGGATGAGGTCGAGAGGAGAGGAATGCGATAGTCATAACCGATTGCAGATAGCGTGAAAAAAACGCCCCAGCCGAAGCACGGCGTTCACGCACGTCTCCAGCCGGGGCGCCGTGACTCCCGTAGGGGCAAGAGACGGAGCCACGGTGCATAAGCTATGCGGCTTCGTGCGATCATCAACGTCCTCTCATGGAGTGAGTCTTTGGGGCATCAAGGCCCGAAAGTGGACACCCCTTTCGAGCGCGATGTTTCAAGCCTCGACGAGGGAACCGTTCGGAGATCAGGAATGGGGGCCGTTCGCCTGAAGGCTGGGGCGGATGGCAGTCCATCCGTGCCGATCCGCCCCGCCATCTTCCTCATGCCGTCCCGAATAAACGATCAGGACGACAGAGCTCGTGAAACTGATGGTCGCGCCAGCCAAGTGGGGGGACCAGCTCGGCTGGCGCGTGAATGTCGCCGGATGCCCCGCAACATCTGAAGATTACCGCATGAGTTGTGACCGCCCAATGACAATGGGGCAGGAATTGCCTGCTCCTTCGGCATCGCATGCGGAAGTTGTTGGCAATCTGAATCGCGCGAAGGCAGAGATGTGCCAGTGTAGCGCAGATGGGATGCTTGTCTCGGACCGTGATGACACACTCGACGTCATCACGGGCCTTGTGCCGGTGATCCCGATTGAATGAAACGCCGAGCCTTTTGGGATCGAGATGGCCGGCACAAGGTCGGCCATGACGTCTGCGGATTACGGTTTACTTTTATCCCTTCATGCCCTTTTCGGGTAGGAGTTTTCCATGCTCAATCGACTGACCCGCTGGCTTCAGGCGCCGCCCGAGGCCAAGGCTTCGCGCGTGCAAAGCGCCATCGCGCTGTATGTCGCCGGGCGCGCCGTGTGGACGCCGCGCGATTACGCGGCACTGTCCCGCGAGGGCTTTCAGAAGAACGCGATCGTGTATCGCGCCGTGAGGCTCGTAAGCGAGGCGGCGGCATCGCTGCCGCTGGTGCTCAAGAGCGAGGACCGGGAGCTGTCGGCGCATCCGCTGCTCGCCTTGCTCTCACGGCCGAATGCCCGCGAGACCGGACAGCGCTTTCTGGAGAGCCTCTACGGCCACCTCATGGTGTCCGGCAACGCCTATGTGGAAGCAGTGAGCCTCGACGGTGCGCCGCACGAACTCTACTGCCTGAGGCCCGACCGGATGCGCGTTGTGCCGGATGCAGACGGCTGGCCGGTCGCTTACGAATATGCGGTCGGCGCGCAGACCGTGCGCTTCGCCATCCACGACGACGAGACGTTGCCGCCGATCCTGCATCTCACGTTGTTCCATCCGGCGGACGACCACTACGGTCTCTCGCCCATGGAGGCGGCCGCGACTGCGCTCGACATCCACAATGCGGCGGGCGCTTGGAACAAGGCGCTCCTCGACAACGCTGCGCGCCCCTCCGGCGCTCTCGTCGTCGGCGGTTCGACGCTCACCGACGCGCAATTTGACAGGCTCAAAGGCGAACTCGAAACCAACTATCAGGGCGCCGGCAATGCGGGCCGTCCGCTGCTCCTCGAAGGCGGGCTGGATTGGAGGCCGCTCTCGCTCTCGCCGAAGGACATGGACTTCGTCGAGGCGAAGGCTGCCGCGGCAAGGGAGATCGCGCTCGCCTTCGGCGTGCCGCCTCTGCTGCTCGGCCTTCCCGGCGACAGTACGCATGCGAATTACGCCGAAGCCAACCGCGCCTTCTATCGGCAGACGGTGATTCCGCTCGTGAAGCGCACGGCGGAATCGCTGTCGCACTGGCTCGGTCCGGCTTTCGGCGAAACGCTGCGGCTCGAACCCGACCTCGACGCCATCGAGGCGCTCGCCGACGAACGCGAAAGCCTCTGGCGCCGCGTCTCGGCCGCGACCTTCCTGTCCGACGACGAGAAGCGCGAGGCGGTGGGGTACGGGCGCGCTGCGGGACGCAAGGGGAGGCGGGCGTGAAAGCGATCGCCACCATCATGTGCACCACGTCATCACCTCCCCGGGCTTGATCCGGTCGGGATGGCCGGCACAGGGCCGGGCATGACGTAAAGTGGTCATCCTGGACGGAGCGTAGCGAAGATCCGGGATCGTGTGACGCATAAAGCCCCGTTTCACCTCTTCCGAGTGGGAGAGGTCGTATCTTTAGGTCCGGGTGAGGGGCCGAGCTCAATCCGGGGGGCTCCATAAACCCTCACCCTCAGGGAGAGGGGAGTTCGAGCCATATTCTACGAACGATCCCGGATCGCCTTCGGCGTCCGGGATGACGCTGGGTCGACGCCCGCAACCTCACGATAGGCATCACCGAGGGGCCACCACCGATCCGCCAACCCACCTCATCCCCACGCGCACCCACCCTCAACGGAGTTTTTGCGCAGGAACAAAACATGAACACATTCGACCAGATCACCGAGGCCGTCATTCGGCGCGGGGATCTTGCCCATCTTGCCCTCTTCGTTTGGGCGAGCGGGGCGTCCGCCTTGCTTGCCATGACCTTGCGCGATCTGTTCGCGGCCAACCGCCGGTTCGACGCGTTCGTGCGCGAGCTGTCCCTCTTCAACCGCCGCCATTCGGGAGACCCCTCATGACCCGCTCCATCACGCGTACGCCGCGCAAGCCGAAAGCCGCGCGGGACGGGCAGGGCCGCGCCACGCTCGTGTTCCGCGACTTCGTGCGCCAGCTGGAAAAGCTCGACGTCAAGCCGCCGAAGACACTCCGCGGAGCCACACGATGAAGACCGGCCTGCCCATCATTCAGGAGCGCAAGTTCCTGCCCGAGCCGCTGAACGCGATCGATGTCGACGGCGTGTTCGAGGGCTATGCCAGCCTATTCGGGACGGCCGATCTCGGCAAGGACGTGGTCATGCCGGGCGCGTTCTCGGACTCCTTACGCAAACGCGGCGCATCCGACGTACGGCTCCTCTGGCAGCACGATCCGGGCCAGCCCATCGGGCGTTGGCTTCTGATCCAGGAGGACCGGCGGGGCCTGCGGGTTCGCGGCAAACTCAACCTGGCCGTGGAGCGCGCACGGGAGATCCACGCGCTCATGCGGGAGGGCGCCGTCGACGGACTCTCCATCGGCTTTCGGGTCGAGCGCGCGCGCGCCGAGCGGCCCACCGGCCTGCGCCGGCTGGAGAAGCTCGATCTGTGGGAGATCTCCGTCGTGACCTTCCCGATGCTGCCCGACGCGCGGGTCGAGACCGTGAAGCATTCGCGTCCGAAGCTCGCCGCCAGCATCCGCCAGGCTACGGTGCGATTATTGTCCTGAACCTTGTCCATAGGAGCGCGTTAGAAGATCGCCCGCACGGTTCGCGGACGCGGCGGGCCCTTTCGTCACCCGGAAGGTGTCAGGGCTCCGCGAATCTCGGGAGGTTTTCATGAAGAAGCTCGCTTTCGTCGCACTCCTCGGCCTCGCGGCCGCGGCCTGCACCACCACGGAAGAGCGCGTCGGCGGCGCTGCCGTCGGGGCCGGCGTCGGCTCGGTGGCAGGTCCCGTCGGCGCCGTGGCCGGTGGCGCAGTTGGCGCTGTGACCGGGCCGACCGTCGCCCGTTCGGCGCGTCGTACCGCCCGGCATATGTAAGCATTTCCCTCACGGGGAAATAAACGGGCCCGCCTCTCGGCGGGCCTTTTTCGTTGAAGCATTCAAGATCGATTGATTGATATGATCCCAGTTGTAGACACCAAATCCATTTCCGACGATGTCGCTTCGGCCTTCGAGGATTTCGCCCGCGCCTTCGAAGCGTTCAAGGAAACCAACGACACGCGCCTGTCCGAGATCGAGACGAGGCTTTCGAGCGACGTGGTGACCGACGAGAAGCTCACCCGCATCGACAGCGCGCTCGACGATGCCAAGCGCCGCCTCGACCGTCTTTCCCTCGACCGCTCGCGTCCGCCCCTAGGCAGCACTGCCGAGATGTCGCGCGATCCGGCTAAAGGAGAGCACAAGGCGGCGTTTCATTCCTATATCCGCAGCGGCGAGGCATCGGGCCTGAAGCGGCTCGAGGAGAAGGCGCTGTCCGCCGGCTCCGGTCCCGATGGCGGCTATCTCGTGCCCGACACGGTCGAGACCGAGGTTCTGCGCCGTCTCTCCGCCGTCTCGCCGATCCGCGCTATCTCGTCCGTGCGGGTGATTTCCGGCGGCCAGTACAAGCGCGCCTTCTCGGTCACCGGCCCGGCGACAGGCTGGGTCGGAGAGACGGCGGCCCGCCCGCAGACCGCGAGCCCGACGCTCTCCGAGATGAGCTTCCCGGCCATGGAGCTCTATGCCATGCCGGCCGCCACCCAGACCCTTCTCGACGATGCGGTGGTCGATATTGATCGCTGGATTGCCGAGGAGGTCGAGGCGGCCTTCGCCGAGCAGGAAAGCACTGCGTTCGTGACGGGTGACGGCGTCAACAAGCCGAAGGGCTTTCTCGCCGCCGAGACGGTCGCGGAGGAGGCCTGGGAATGGGGCAAACTCGGCACGGTGCGGACGGGCGGCGCCGCGTTCCCGGCGGACGATCCGTCCGATGTGTTGGTGGACCTGATCTATGCCCTCAAGGCCGGCTACCGACAGAACGCCTCCTTCGTCATGAACCGCAAGACGCAGAGCGCGATCCGCCGGTTCAAGGACGATAATGGTCAGTATCTCTGGGCTCCGCCATCGAGCGTCGGCCAGGCCGCGACCCTGATGGGCTTTCCCGTCGTCGAGGCCGAGGACATGCCGGACATCGCGGCGAATGCATGCGCGCTCGCCTTCGGCGATTTCAAGCGCGGTTATCTCATCGTAGACCGTGCCGGCATGCGCGTGCTGCGCGATCCGTATTCTGCAAAGCCCTACGTGCTGTTCTACACCACCAAGCGCGTGGGCGGCGGCGTGCAGGATTACGCGGCGATCAAGCTGCTGAAATTCGCTGCGTAGACATTCAGCGGTGCGAGGGCGAAGACACCGGCGCCTCCGTCCACGCACCGTTCATGACCTCGAGATGGCGCATGTTCGACGAGATCCAGCCGAGATGCTCGGCAATCGGGGTGACGGCCGTGAGGCCGCCGCAGGCGCTGGGCTCCCGGCTGCGCAAGGGACCGCTCGACCAGCTCGTGATGCCGTAGAGCAGATAGCCCGACCGGGTGGCGGCCAGGATCGGTCCGCCGGAATCGCCCCGGCAGGCACCGGCGCCGGTCGTTTCCGCCAGCCGGTTGCGGTCGGCGACGATCAGGACGCGGTTGGCCACTTCGATGGGGCCGAGCGACACCAGGTTCGTCTGGCGAAGCGTCCGGGCCGTGCGTTTCGCCCGTTCTGTCAACACGCCGAAGCCCGCGATCGTCACGCCGTCGCCCACGTCGATCCGTCCCGCCTGGGACGGGTTGAGGGGCAGGAAGTCGGGGCCGAGCGCGTGGTCGAGCTTGAGAATGGCGAGGTCGATCCCGGGCTGCGTGCGTGGCGTGGTGCCGGGCACGAAGGTCGGGTGGACCGCGAGCGCGGCGACGTTGAACCGCTGCTGCTTGAAGGCGCGGTTGAGCGCCGTGACCCGGTAGGCGGCTCGATCCGTCATGCAATGGGCGGCCGTGAGCACGAGGTCCTGTCCGACGATCACGCCGGAGCAGAGTTCGCCGGTAGAGCTCTCGATCGACACCACGGAGCGGCGCAGTCCATCCGGATCGCGCGACGTGGCACCTTGCAGGACGGCCCAGGCGGGAGTGGTGACAAGAGCGAAGACGGCAAGAGCAAGAGTTGGCAATGCGCGCATGAAATGATGATGCCGTGTGGGAGAAGGATTTTTTAAGGCAAGATCTTGGCCGTCAGGATAGTTCCGATTGCTGATGAATTTCTAGAGTGTTGGACGTGAAAGCGAGCATCGCTTCAAATTCGAGGTCGGCTACGTCATTCAGATAGCACGAAGGCTGCCATGGCATCCCCTCTCCCGGGCAGGAGAGGGGCAGGGGTGAGGGCGGGCGGGCTCAGAACAGGGCACTATCCATTCGCTACCGCGACACATCTCTCAGCGCCTCATTCGGTGCTGGCCTTCCCTCACCCCGACCCTCTCCCGAACGGGAGAGGGAGGGCCGCTCCGTCAACCTAATCGCTGTTCCACGAGGCCGTGCGATTCCAGCCTTTCAGAATCCGGTCGATCCATTCGCGCTGAGGGCCGACGAGGATGCCCTGCGTGACGCCTCCGCAGCTGCGTCCTTTCGCCGGCGATGACCAGCTTGTGATCGCCGCGACGGACGTTCCGGAGGCCATCGGCCCACCGGAATCGCCCTGGCAGGCGCTTGCCGTGCCGGAGCCGTCCGCCCAAAGCAGAATCCTGCTTGGGCCAAAGGGCTCCACGGCGGTCAGGGAGGCGATGCGGAAGGTACCGGAGGTTTTGGCCTCGCCCTCGCGGGCAAGGCCGTAGCCGCCGACGACGACGGGGCTGTTCTTCGTAACGGGCCCGGCCGTGAGCGTCGCGCGCTCGAAGCGTGCGGGCAGGGCCTCGGGAATACGCACCAGTGCGAGATCGATGGAGCGCTGCCGGGTCTCGATGGCCTTTGCGTTGTAGCCGGGATGCACCGCCTTCGCAGCGGGCGTGATCAGCACCGGCTCGCCGGTCTCGTCGCGAAAATGCACCCGGTGCTCGGCGGCGCCCGTGACGCAATGGGCGGCGGTGAGCACCACGTCACGCGCCAGCACCACGGCGCTGCACACGCCACCGTTCGAACTCAGGACCATGACGCTCCGGCGGGCGAGGGGGCCTTCATCCTCGGCGCCGCCCACGATGGCATTCGCCTCTGTCGCCGTCAGCGACAGGGCGAGACAAAGCATAACCAGACGTTGCATGACAGATAAGGATTCCTGTTCAAGATGATTCCCATATTCATCAGCGGCCCCGCCGTCGAGCCCATAGCGCTCGCGGAGATGAAGGCCTATCTCCGCGTCGATGACGATGACGGCACACAGGACGATCTGATCGCGGGTCTCGTCAAGGCGGCGCGTCTCATGGTGGAGGCGGCCTCGCGACGGATCCTGATCGAGCAGCGCTGGCGCGTGGTTCTCGACCGCTGGCCCGCAGGAGGCACGATCCTGTTGCCGCTCTCGCCGGTGATCGCGGTCGACGGCATCAAGATAACGGATGCATCGGGCGATGCGTCCGACATTCCTGCAAGCGCCTTCGAGGTGGATGTGCTGAGCGACCTGCCGCGCATTACGGTCAACGATGCGCCGCAGCCGGGCAAGCTGAGGAACGGCATCTCCATCGAGCTGCGGGCGGGCTACGGCACCGCACCGGAGGCGGTGCCCGCGACCCTGAAGCTCGCGATCCGCATTCTCGTGGCCCATTGGTTCGAGAACCGGGGCGACGCGATCGGCGAGCAGATCCTGCCGCCGGAGGCGCTTGCCCTGGTGGCACCGTTTCAGCGGATGAGGCTGTAACGCTCCTCCCCCTGTCATCCCCGGCGCACGAAGTGCGGGCAGGGGATCCACGATCAAACGCTGAGCGATGGATTCCCTTCCCCTTTGCTGCGCTTCGGCCGGGAATGACACTCACACCGTCGTCACCGGACTTGTCCCGGTGATCCCGATTGATTGAAACGCCGTGCCTCACCGTATCGAGATGGCCGGCACAAGGCCGGCCATGACGTCTGGCTCAGACGCTTCGTACTTACTCCCAAAGACATTGCCATGAAACCAAAACACACTTCCATCGGTGCGCGGGCGCGCCGGTTCGTGCTCGAAATGCCGCTCGAGCGGGCCGACGGGTTCGGTGGCGTCATCCGCACCTACACGCCGGGGCCGCAGCTCTGGGGCGCCATCGAAATGCTCTCCGGGACCGAGCGCGTGCGCGCCGACCGTCCCGAGCAGAGCCTGACCCATCGCATCACCCTACGCTATCGCGAGGGCGTGACCGGTGCCATGCGCCTGACCGCCGGCTTGCGCCGTTTCGCCATTCGGGCCGCGTCCGATCCGGACGGATCGAAGCGCGACCTCGTCTGCCTCGTGGAGGAGATGCGCGCATGACGAGCCCCGTTCTCGCGCTTCGCCGCGCGATCATCGACGCGGCCGCTTCGGACACGGAGCTGCGCGCGCTCATGGGCGGAGCCTTGCGCCTCTATGACGAGCCGCCGCGCGGCGCGGAGCCGGTCTATGCCCTGTTCTCGGACGTGCGCGCGACGGACTGGTCCACGGATCACGACAGGGGGCACGAGCAGAATCTCGGCATCGTCGTCTGGTCCGAGCGCGGTGGCGCCCGAACGGCTTTGGCCGTTGCCGAGCGTTTCGACGCGATTCTCGACGACGCATCGCTGCCGCTCGACGGACACCGCCTCGTCAATCTGCGCATGACGGAGCTTTCTTCCGAGCGCGACAAGGACACCGGCCTCACCCGCGTCAGCTTACGTCTGCGCGCGGTAACGGAGGTGGTGTGATGTGCGCTTAGAGCAACTGTCATTCTTTCCACTCATTCAACAAAGGACATCCCATGCCTGCTCAGAAGGGCAAGGATCTGCTCATCAAGATCGGCGATGGCGGCAACGGCTTCGTCACCGTGGCGGGATTGCGCACGCGCCAGATCGCCTTCAACGCCGAGACCGTGGATGTGACCCATGCGGAATCCGCCGGGCGCTGGCGCGAGCTGCTTTCCGGCGTCGGCGTGCGCCGTGCGTCGATCTCCGGCTCCGGCGTGTTCAAGGACGAAGCCTCGGATTCGCGCATGCGCCAAGTCTTCTTCGACGGGGACATTCTCACCTATCAGATCGTCATTCCGGATTTCGGCCGTATCGAAGGCCCGTTCCAGATCACCAGTCTGGAATACCGCGGCGACCACGCGGGGGAGGTGACATTCGAAATGGCGTTCGAATCCGCCGGCGCGTTGTCGTTTGTGGCATTGTAAGGAGTTTATCATGCCCAACAGACGACGGGGCGAGGTGGGGCTGCAGCTCGGCGAGACGCGCTATACCCTCTGCCTGACACTCGGCGCACTCGCGGAGCTCGAGGAGGCTTTCGGCGTGCAGGATCTCATGGCGCTCGGTGAACGCTTCGGCTCCGGCCGCCTGTCGAGCCGCGACCTCCTCACGCTGCTCGGCGTTGCCTTGCGGGGCGGCGGACAGGCGATGAGCGACGCGGAGGTGGCGAAGCTGCCGCTCCACGATGGCATCGAGCCGTTGGCCGCGGCCTTGGCCGATCTTCTCGTCACGACCTTCGGCGGAAGCGACGCATCGCCAAACCCTCGCTAGCGCATCGTTCGACGCCGGACGATGCGCTAGCGTGGGACGGGAGCAGCGTGCCCGATAGGAGCAGCGCAGAATGCGAGCCTGACGCTTTCCCCTGGGACGACGCGCTGACCTTGGGCCTCGGCATTCTGCGGTGGAGCCCGGACGCCTTCTGGCGCGCGACGCCGCGCGAATTGATGGCGGCCTGGGAAGGTTTGCATGGCGGACGGAAAACCGGCCCGGCGCTCAGCGGCGATCTCAGTCGGCTGATGGAGGCGTTTCCGGATGGGTGAGGCTCGGCCTATCGACAAGCAAATGTCTTGAGGCAAGAAACTATTGCCGCTGATCGCACCCGCCAGCTCACTACCATCATGGGTCAATTCCAATAGTATGGCTGGACTGCAACAGTCTTGGAGCTTGGTCTCCGTGCGGTATCAGTGCTCCCGACGAAAGTGGCTCCTTTCGATTCGGCGCAGAGGATATAAAGCTTGCTGTATTGTTCAGTTGCAATGACGCCGATTTTGATGGCGGCAACTGCTCTCGCAGCTTCGTATTCGCAAGTCTTATCAACATGCTTCCATTCAGCCTCTTTCAGCGCCCCGATCTGGAAGAGAAGCTGAGGCCTTTCTCGCTTGTCGACACATCCTGAAAGTGTTGACTGAGCAAACACAATAAATAACAGAAGTCTCGTTGAGTAATATTGAAGGCTCATGATTTCGGCTTGGCAAGCTGCTGGTCGGTTGTTCCAAGGTATTTGATGCCTTTGAGCTCTATGCATTGAATATAGAGGCGCTGCCAACGAGAATGGGCGACATTGATAGGAGCCGATCCTGTAGCCTTCTCCGCCTCATAGTCGCATTCATCCTGCGCCCTGGACCACTCGCTATCGGATAGATTGCCAGTTTCGAAAACAAGAGATGGTGGTTTGTAAGCACAGGCCGATAAAATCAGAGGCGAACTCAGAAAAAGAAACAAGGGAAATCGGACTATGTCTAGCCATGTAGAAACAAAAAATGCCTCTAAAGAGGTTTTTAGCGACAAAGACCGCCAGCTCAACACTCTCATCAGCCTCTCCGAAAAGTTCGGCGACTCCCTGTCCAATGCTTTCGCCAAGAATATCGCGGAAGGCAAGAAGTTTGATAACGTTATAAAGTCTGTTCGCCAATCGATTGTGGAAACCGGGCTGCGCTTGGCACTGGCGCCGCTGCAGCTTGCCCTGAGCCAGAGCGTGAAAGGCATGATGGCGGGTTCCATGCAGGGATCGCTGCCGCTTGATGGCGGCGATCTGCTCGGCGGCCTCGTCAAGGGACTGGGCTCGATCGTCGGTTCCCTGTTCGGCGGAGGAGGCTCGGCCTTCGCCAAGGGAGGCGCGTTCTCGCGCGGCATGGTGATGCCGTTCGCGCAAGGCGGGGTGATCGGCGCGCCGACCTATTTCCCGCTCGGGCGCGGGCTCGGCCTCATGGGCGAGCAGGGCGCCGAGGCCGTGATGCCGCTGGCGCGAGGGCCGGATGGGCGCCTCGGCGTGCGCGGCGGTGGAGGAGGGCGGCCGCTTTCCGTGACCGTGAACGTGTCGACGCCCGATGCGGATAGCTTCCGCCGTTCCGAGGCACAGGTCTCCGCCGCGCTGGCCCGGGCGGTCGCGCGCGGCCAGCGCGGGATGTAAAGGTCCTCAGCCGCCCGCACCGTCGAGCATCGCCATGAGTTCGTCCTTGATCTGCAGGCGACGGCGCTTGAGGTCTTCCTCAACCTCGTCGGGCCTGGGCTCCACCCGGGTCTCGATCCGGTGAATGGTGCGGTTCAACTCGTCATATTCGTCGTAGAGCCGCGCGAAGTGGTTGTTGCTCGTCTTGAGCTGGTGGATCCGGTCGCGCTTGTCCGGGAAATCATCCGCGAGATCGTTGTGAGCGTTGCTCATCGCCTGCCACCTCCTTGTCGTTCGGGCGTCGCCACATCAACGCCACCCCGGCTTTTTTCGTTTCATCTTTCGAAAAGGAGGGATCATGCCCTCGGATTTCCATGAGGTCCGCTTTCCGCTCGATGTCAGCCTCGGCAGCCGGGGCGGGCCGGTGCGGCGGACCGATATCGTCACGCTGTCCTCCGGCCGCGAGCATCGCAACAGCCGATGGTCCAGGTCGCGCCGCCGCTACGATGCGGGGCTCGGGGTCAGGAGCGTCGATGCTTTGCACACGGTGATCGCCTTCTTCGAGGAGCGGCGAGGCCGGCTCTACGGCTTCCGCTTCCGCGACCGGACCGACTGGCGCTCCGGCCCGCCTTCGAGCGAGCCGACACCCCTCGACCAGCGCATCGGCACCGGCGACGGGCAGACGTCGGGCTTTCCATTGGTGAAGGCCTACGGCTCGTCCTTCGCGCCCTACAGCCGCCCCATCGCCAAGCCTGTCGGCGGGACGGTGCGGGTGGCGGTGAACGGAATCGAGCAGAGCGTCGGCACGGACTTCAACTGTGATCCCACGACGGGCCTCGTGACCTTTGCGTCCGCGCCGCCCGCGGGCGCCGTCATCACCGCGGGCTTCGCCTTCGATGTGCCGGTCCGTTTCGATACCGACGAACTCGACATCGACCTTTCCACCTTCGACGCCGGCGGCATCCCCCAGATCCCGCTGATCGAGATCGTTCCTTAAGCGTCGTCGCCGTCATCACCGGCCTTGTGCCGGTGATCCCGATCCGAAGACCGCTGAGCCACACAGCATCGGGATGGTCCGGACAAGACCGGTCATGGCGTCGTGCGTTGTCCCAACCTCCGCATCCACGAACAGAAATTCATGCGCACCATTCCCCAAAACCTCGCCGCCCATATGGCCGACGGGGCAACGACGCTTTGCCATTGCTGGAAACTCATCCGCCGCGACGGCGTAACCCTCGGCTTCACCGACCACGACCGCGATCTCTCGTTCGGTGGCACCGTCTATGCCGCGCGGACAGGGCTCGAGGCTGCGGAAGTCACGACAGAACTCGGCTTCGCCGTGGGCGGCGGCGAGGTCTCCGGCGCGCTCGTGTCCGCGGGCCTTACCGAGGACGATATCTCCTCCGGCCGCTACGACGATGCGAGCGTCGAAACGTGGCTTGTCAATTGGAACCAGGTGGAGGAGCGGCTGCTCCTCGACGTCGGCTCCATCGGCGAGATCCGCCGTGCCGACGGCGGTTTCGTGGCCGAGGTGAGGGGCCTCATGCACCGTTTCGACGAGGAGCGCGGTCGCCTGTTCCGCGCCACCTGCTCGGCGGATCTCGGCGACGAGCGATGCGGCATCAATCTCGCCTCGTCCACCTATGGCCAAACCGGCACGGTCACGGCGACGGACGAGGCCCTGACCCTCGCGGCCTCCGGCATCGGCTTCTCGGACGGATGGTGCACGGCCGGCCAGCTCACCTGGACGAGCGGCGACAATGCCGGCCTGTCGGTGGAGATCAAGGTTCATCGCGCGATCAGCGGCACGGACGAGTTCGACCTCTGGCAGCGCGCCCCGCAGGCCATCAGGATCGGCGACATGTTCCGCGTCACGGCCGGATGCGACAAGACCCACGCCACCTGCCGGGCGAAGTTCAGGAACGCCGTGAACTTCCGCGGCTTCCCGCACATGCCCGGCAACGACTTCATCATCCGCATCCCGCAACAGGGCGAGCCCGGCCTGGATGGCGGAAGTTTTTTCAGGTGAGGCGCCTTAACCCTCCCTGGCGCAGGCCGGGTGTTCCCGACTTGCGCATCAATTATGCGGATCTCGGGAACACCCGAGATCCGAGGGGGAGAGGCGCGAGCATCGCGAGCGGGGTGGGGGGCAGCACCGCTCTTTGCCGACCGCGCTCAGACCTGACGCCAGCCATTCGAACCGCTCGCACCATTCACCCCACCCCGGCTCTTCGAGCCGACCCTTTTCCTCACGGGGAGGGTTCTTCCGCACGCTTTATGACCATGCCCCAAGCTCACATCATCCTCGCCGAGGCCCGTTCCTGGATCGGGACGCCCTATCGGCACCAGGCGTCGCTCAAGGGCGTCGGCTGCGATTGCCTCGGGCTCCTGCGCGGGGTCTGGCGCGGCGTCCTGGGTCATGAGCCCGAGCTGCCGCCGCCTTATTCGCCCGATTGGGCCGAGGCCGGGGCCGATACGCTCGTGGCTGCGGCGCGGAAGTACCTCGTCGAGATCGCATGTGACGAGTTCGCGACCGGCGACGTGCTGCTGTTTCGCTGGCGCGCGACCATGCCGGCCAAGCACTGCGCGATTGCGACCTCGCCCGAGACCATGATCCACGCCCATGACGGCGCGTCGGTGGCCGAGGTCGCGTTTCATCCCTGGTGGCGGCGCCATATGGCTTATGCCTTTCGTTTCCCGGACACACATTGATGGCCACAATCGTTCTTCAAACCGTCGGCGCCGCAGTGGGCGGCATGATCGGCGGTCCCATCGGCGCCATGGCCGGTCGCGCGCTCGGCGGGCTCGCGGGGGCTGTCATCGACAATGCGCTGTTCAGCGGCGACAACACCAAATATGTCGAGGGTCCCCGCCTCAGGGACATCGACGGGCTCACCTCCACGGAGGGGGCGCCGATCCCCCGCGTCTATGGCCGCGCGCGTATCGGAGGCCAGCTCATCTGGGCGACGCGGTTCGAGGAGGTGGTGAACTCGAAGACCGACCGCTCGAGCCAGGGCGGCAAGGGCATGAGCGGGCCGAAGACCGTCACCACCACCTATTCCTATTTCGCCAACCTTGCGGTCGGCCTGTGCGAGGGGCGCATCGCCTTCATCCGGCGCGTCTGGGCCGATGGGCGCGAGATCGATCTCAGCACCATCACCATGCGCGTGCACGCGGGCAGCGAAACGCAGGGCGCCGATCCGCTGATCGTTGCCAAGGAAGGGGCGCAGAACGCGCCGGCCTATCGCGGATTGGCCTATGTGGTGTTCGAGCGCCTGCCGCTTGCCGATTTCGGCAACCGCGTGCCGCAATTCTCCTTCGAGGTTGTCCGTCCCATCGACGGTCTCAACCGCATGGTCCGGGCCGTCTGCCTGATCCCTGGCGCGAGCGAGTTCGGTTACGATACGCTGCCCGTGTCTCAGGTGCTCGATCTCGGCAAGACTCGGCCGGAGAACCGTCACCAGATGCAGCGCGACACCGACATGGCGGCATCACTGGACGCCATGCAGGCCCTCTGTCCGAACCTGAAGCGCGTGTCACTGGTGGTGAGTTGGTTCGGCGACGATCTACGTGCCGGCTCCTGCCTCGTCGAGCCGCGCGTGGACGTGAAGACCAAGACCAACGACGGCGCAACGTGGTCCGTGGCAGGCGTGACGCGCGCGGATGCGAAGGCGGTGTCGCTCGTGAGCGGATCGCCGGCCTATGGCGGAACGCCCTCGGACGAATCCGTGAAGCGCCTGATCAGGAACTTGAAGGCGCGTGGGCTGGAGGTTGTGCTCTATCCCTTCGTGATGATGGACATACCTGCTGCCAACGATCTTCCCGATCCCTATGGCGGGTCCGGCCAGCCGCCCTACCCTTGGCGCGGGCGCATCACCTGTCATCCAGCTCCGGGGAGGAGTGGCTCTCCCGATGGAACGGCAGCGGCAGCCACACAAGTCGACCGCTGGTTTACGAACGCTTCCGGTTTTAACCGCATGGTCCTTCACTATGCCAACCTTGCGGAACAGGCCGGGGGCGTTCACGGCTTCATCTTAGGCAGCGAGCTCGTCGGTTTGACCCGCGTGCGCTCGGCATCGGGCTCCTATCCGGCCGTCACGAAGCTGAAGGCGCTTGCGGGGCAGGTGCGGGATGTCCTGCGTGCGTCCACGAAGATTGTCTATGCGGCGGACTGGACGGAATACGGTGCCCATGTGCTCGACGGCGGCGGCGAGGTGCGCTTTCCGCTCGATCCGTTGTTCGCCAGCGACGACATCGATGCGGTCGGGATCGATTATTATCCACCGATCTCGGATTGGCGAGATGGGCCCAACCACGCGGACCTGCCTGCGGCCCGCAACATCTACGACGTGGATTACCTCCGTGCGCGGCTGGGAAGCGGCGAGGCCTTCGATTGGTACTATGCCAATGCCTCCGAGAGGACTGCGCAGACACGCCGTCCCATCACCGACGGCGCTTACAACAAGCCGTGGGTCTTCCGGGCGAAAGATCTCGTCTCCTGGTGGTCAAACGGGCATGTGGAGCGTGTGAACGGCGTCGAGTCTGGCGCAACGTCATGGCTGCCGCAATCGAAGCCGATCTGGCTGACCGAAATCGGCGTTCCCGCCGTCGACAAGGGTCCGAACGGGCCGAACGTGTTTCCCGATCCCAAATCGTCGGAATCGGCCTATCCGCCGTTTTCTCGCGGGGTGCGCGACGATCTCGTTCAGGCGCGCACGCTCGAAGCGATCCTGTCGCGGTTCGATCCGGCCCAGAGAGGTTTTCTCGCGGAATACAACCCGGTATCGTCGTCCTACAACGGGCGCATGGTGGACCCGAACAGCGTCTTCGTCTGGGCTTGGGATGCGCGTCCGTTTCCGACTTTTCCTGATTTCGACATGGTGTGGTCTGACGGTCCCAACTGGGAAACCGGTCACTGGATTACCGGCCGCATCGAGGGCGCGACGCTCGACCGGCTGATTGCGCGCATTCTGCGCGATTACGGATTCGCTGATCCCGGTGCCATTCCCGTCGACGGCTTCCTGGACGGCTATGTGATCGACAGGCCCATGTCCGTGCGGGGCGCGATCGAACCCCTTCTGCGTCTCTTCGGCATCGATGCCGTCGCACGCGGCGGTGGCCTTGCATGGCAAGGGCGCGGCGGGCGAGCGGTTGTGCATCTGACCAAGGACGATTTCGTGCTCGGCGACAAGGAGCCGTCGCTCAAGCTCACCCGCGCGCAGGAAACCGAGTTGCCCCAGCAGGTGGAGGTCGGCTTCATCGAAGGCGACACGGATTACCGCCGGGCCTCCGTTGCCTCACGCCGGCTCTCCGGTTCGAGCCGTCGTGAAGCGCGGGCGGATAGTGCCGTCATCACTCGCCGCGCGGAGGCGCAGCGCCTCGCTGATGTCTGGCTGCAGGATCTGTGGGCCGGGCGCGAAGGCGCGGAGTTCGAACTGTCGCCGCGGCGGATGGAGCTGGAGCCGGGCGATGTGATCGCGGTTCCGACCGATGCGGGCGAGAAGCTGCATCGCATCACGCGCATCGCCGATGGTCCGACGCGGAGGGTCAGCACCAGGGCCGTGGAACCTGCCGTGTTCGAGCGGCCAGGCCAGTCCCTTGAGAAACCCGTCAAGCGTCCGCCGTCGGTGCCCGGCAAACCGGCCGTCGTCGTGCTCGATCTGCCCGCGGCGCTGGGCGATCCCCCGCCTCTGCAATATGTCGCCGTGGCGGCGGATCCCTGGCCCGGTGCCATGACGATCTGGCGCTCCGGCAACGGGACGAGCTTCACGCCTGTCCGCGTTCTCGACCTGCCGGCTATGATCGGGCGCACGAAGACGGCGCTCATGCCGGGGCCGCTCTGGCGCTGGGATCCGTCCGGTGTGCTCGATGTGGAGATTTCGTTCGGGGCCTTGAATTCCATCGACGACGAAGCCGTTCTTGGCGGCCGGAACCTGTTCGCGCTGCAGGGTCCGGACGGCCGGTGGGAGATTTTGTCCGCCGGGCGTGCCGAGATGATCGGAGAGCGTACATATCGCCTTACGCGCTTCCTGCGCGGTCTTGCCGGGTCCGAGCCTGAGGCCGGCCGCGTCGTGCCTGCAGGCGCTCTCCTGGTCAAACTCGACGAGGCTGTGGTGCCACTTACCACGAGTCTCCAGGATCTGGGAGGCACCTGGCGTTACAGGATCGGGCCCTCAGGCCGGGACCACGCGGATCCGTCTGCTACCGAAGTCGTCGTGACGGTCGGGCGGGATGCTCTCAAACCGTTCAGTCCGGTGCATGTCTCGGCCCGGCGGGAAGCAGGCGGCATTCGCCTTGAGTGGCTGCGCCGCACCCGTAGCAACGGCGACGGCTGGGAGGCGATCGAGGTTCCGCTGGCCGAGGATGCCGAACGTTACGAGATCGACATTCTCAGGGACAACGCGGTCGTAAGAACGCTGACCAGCGCGCAGCCGTCCATCGTCTATGGCAGCGTCGAGGAGACGGCCGATTTCAGCGGTATTCAATCCACGCTCAGCCTTCGTATCGTGCAGATCAGCGCCGTGGCCGGACGCGGTTTCGAGCGCAGCGTCACCATCGCCGTTCGCTAATCTGAGAACGACAACCCGCGGCGTCATGGCCGGGCCTGCCCCGGCCATCCCGATGGTTTGAAACGGTGCACTCTTCCAATCGAGATCCCCGGCACAAGGCCGGTGATGACGTCGGATAGGGGTGCGACCTCCGATTTCTTGCATTCCCTCATCAGAGCCAGTCATTCCATGTCGTCAACACCTCATCTCGCCCTGCCGCTCCTCGCGGCCGCGCAGGCGCAGAAGCATGTCACCCATAACGAAGCGCTCGCGGTGCTCGATGCGCTCGTGCAGCTTGCGGTCAAGGAGCGCAGCCGCACCGCTCCGCCAGCATCGCCCGAGGAGGGAGACCGGTTCCTCGTCGGAGCCGGTGCGGCGGGCGTCTTCGCCGGTCAGGAGGGCAACATCGCCCTGTTCGACCTCGGAAGCTGGCGCTTCTTCACGCCGCGTTCGGGATGGCGGGCTTACGTAGAGGCCGAGGATCTGCTCATTGTCTTCGACGGCGATGAGTGGAAGCCATCTGCTTCGGTTCCTGAAGAGATCAGCAACCTGCAACGGCTCGGACTCGGCACGACAGCGGACGATCACAATCGTCTGTCGGCAAAGCTCAATGCGGCCTTGTTTTCCGCATTGGCCCCTGAGGAGGGCGGCACGGGGGACCTGCGCTTCGTGCTCAACAAGAGCACGGAATCCGGTGTCCTGTCGCAGCTTTATCAGCGTGGTTACAGCGGGCGCGCAGAAGCGGGCCTAATCGGCAATGATGATTTCGGCATCCGCGTCTCGTCCGATGGGAGCCAATGGCGCGATGCGCTGCTGGTGGATCACCGGACGGGCGTTGCATCCTTTCCCTTCGGTATTGCCAATGTCCCGGGATCGAACCTCCTGATCAACGCGGCTTTTCTCGTGAACCAGCGCAAGTTCCCGGGCGGCGCTCTGGGCGCGGGCATCTATGGTTTCGACCGCTGGAAGGGTGGTCCGGGCGGCTGTACGCTCGCCGTTTCGGGGGACGGCACGATCACGCTGTCCGGTGCTCTCGACCAGGTGATCGACGTAAGTTCTGCTGCGGCGCAGATCGGCGCGGCCAGTTTCGCGGGCGCGACCCTGACGCTCTCCGTCGAAGATTCTTCGGAGCCTCTGCCGATTGTCATCGGATCGAAGACCGCCGTGATCTCGGTGGGGGCAGGTCGCCACGCGGCGAGCGTGACGCTCGATGGGACCGAGACGGGCAACATCACGGTGCGGTTCCAGCCGTCAGGTACCTGCTCCTTCAGGCGCCTGAAGCTGGAGGTCGGGGCTTACGCGACGCCATGGGCGGGTACGGCACTCGATGTCGAGGAATTCCGGTGCCGCCGCTATTACCAGCGCCTTGCCGTAAGCGGCGGAACAGCCGGGATTGTAGGCGCTCTCGGGCAGCGCGTGGGATCCAACAACATCGATCTTCCCTGTACCCTGCCGGTGCCGATGAGGGCCGATCCCGTGCTGACGACCAGTGGGTTCTCGTGGTCGAACGGAACGCCCGCCGGCAATCAGGTCGGCTTCTACAACAACAGCGGGGCTTCCTGGTCGAATCTTTCGGGGGCGTTGAATGTGACGATGGTGACACCGGCCAGCCCGTCCTGCATCGTCCTCAGGTTCCAGGCCACGGCCACATTCACGGGCGTTACGGGAGCCATCGGTAATCTCTATCTGGGCAATCAGGCCTTCATCGCCCTGCAGGCGGAACTGTGAGGATCGCGCATGACTGCTTCTCCATCCCGCTTCGAACAAGCCGTCGAGCAAGTGCTGAAGCACGAAGGTGGCTTCGTTCAGCACCCCCGCGATCCCGGTGGGGCGACCAAGTTCGGCATCACCCGTGAGACACTCTCCCGTGCAAAGAAGCGCTCGGTTTCCGTCAACCATGTGCGCCGTCTTAGCCGGAGGGAGGCGATCTCCATTTACCGGCAGCTCTACTGGGACGCCGTGCGCGCCGACGAGCTTCCTCTCGGGCTCGACCTCGCGGTCTTCGATCTCGCGGTCAATTCCGGCCCCGCACGGGCCGTGAAAATGCTGCAGGCGGTTCTCGGGGTCGAGGCGGACGGGATCGTCGGGCCGGTTACGCTGCGGGCGGCTCGCGAGGCCGATATTCCCGATGTCATTCGCCGTCTGATGAAAGCCCGACTGGGCTTTCTCGGCCGCCTCGTCACCTGGCCGGTGTTCGGACTGGGCTGGCGCCGGCGCGTCCTCGCCATCGAGCAGGAAGCTCTCCGGCTCGCGTCCCTTTCATCTTCTTCATCAAGGAATGTTTGACATGTTCGATACCAAGACCATCCTGGCCAGCCGCACCGTCTGGGCCAACCTCATCGGGCTGGCAGCCCTCGTTCTCGGCCTGTTCGGCTTCGACGGCTCAGCCCTCGCGACAGGAGCCTTCGAGGAGGCGCTCGTGCAACTCGTCGCGGCGACAAGCTTCATCGCCTCGACCGTTTTCCGGATCCTGGCTACGAAACAAATTCTGAATTAGAAGTCTTTTCAGGGCGATGAGGCCGATGTTTTGGCACGATATCGAGCCTCAAAGCATTCAGAATTTGTTCATTGCGGCAAGGTCATGGTCAATTCATGCGTCTGGTTGGGCTGGTCATAGCATTGTGGGGGGTGACGGGGGCGGCGTTCGCGCAGAGCCCGGCGGCTGCCCTGAAGAACTGTCTGCCGCCGCGCGAGATGCAGGAGGCCGTGGCGGCCAAGGGTGTCGTCGCACCGGCATCCGCCGTGATGACGGCGCGGCGCCAGGTCCCGGGGGCGGACGTGGTCAGGGCCAGCCTGTGCCGCAACAGCAATGATCTTGTCTATGTGATCTCGGTCCTGCAAAAGGACGGTCGCATCGTGCAAGTGATGATCGAAGGCTCCTCCGGGCGCGTGAAGTCGGTCCGCTAACGCGTCGCGCGGGCCCAAGGGCCGCGCGAGTGAAAGCAGGCCCGGTTCTCACGCCCGAGAAGGGCCGTTGAAGGAATCCAGCATCGGACCGATCCGATGCTTTAGGGGAAGCTCGAACCGTGCGCTTACTCGTTGTCGAGGATGACAGAACTCTCAATAAGCAGATCGTGACGGCCCTTGAGCAGGCTGGCTACGCGGTCGATACCGCTATGGACGGCGAGGAGGGGCAGTTCCTCGGAGAGACCGAGCCCTACGACGCCATCATCCTCGACCTCGGTCTTCCCAAAGTCGACGGCGTTTCCGTCCTGACCGCCTGGCGCCGTGACGGACGCAAGACCCCCGTGATCATTCTCACTGCTCGCGACCGCTGGAGCGACAAGGTCCAAGGCTTCGACGCCGGGGCCGACGACTATGTCACGAAGCCCTTCCACATGGAGGAGCTTCTCGCCCGCGTCCGCGCGCTGCTGCGGCGCTCGGCCGGCCATGCCACGAGCGAAATCGCCTGCGGACCCGTGAAGCTCGACACCCGTTCCGGCCGCGTGGCGGTGGACGGCAACCCGGTGAAGCTCACTTCCCACGAGTACCGGCTCTTGTCCTATCTCATGCACCATACGGGCCGCATCGTCTCGCGGGGCGAGTTGACCGAGCATCTGTATGACCAGGATTTCGACCGCGATTCGAATACCATCGAGGTCTTCATCGGCCGCCTGCGCAAGAAGCTCGGGGTCGACATCATCCAGACCGTCCGAGGCTTGGGCTACCTCCTCGACGCGGGCCAGACCAAGACGTGACCCGCCTGCCGCCGTTCGTGCGCCGCTTCGCAAGCCGGCCCATCGCGGTCCGGCTTGCGGTCTCCTCCGTCTTCTGGAGCTTCGTGATCCTCCTGATCGCGGGGCTCATCCTGTCGACGCTCTATCGCGACAATACGGAGCGCGCTTTCGACCAGCGGCTCCTCGTCTATGCCAATACGCTGGCCTCCAACCTCGTCGGGCCCGGCGACCCCGACCGGGATCTCGGACCCATCGGCGACCCCCGCTTCGAGCTGCCCCTATCCGGCTGGTACTGGCAGGTAGCGCGTCCCAACGCAGCTTTGGGCGAGATCCGCTCCTCGAAATCCCTGTTCGGCGGGCAGTTGCCGAGCCTCGCTTCCGGCGACAACCGCTTCGGCCAGATCCGCCGCGGCTATGGCAAGGCGCCGGACGACCGCAACCTGCGCATCATCGAACGCGACATCGATCTCGGCGAGGATGGACGTTACATCATCCGAGTTGCCGGTCCGGCCGATGAGATCGATGGCGCCGTACGGGATTTCATCTTCGCGCTCACCGTCACCTTTGCGCTTCTGGGAATCGGCTTAGGTTTTACAACGTTGCTGCAGATCCGCTTCGGTCTGCGCCCCCTCGCCAACCTCCGCAGTGCGCTCGGCGCGATCCGGCGGGGCGAGGCGGAACGGATCGTGGGCGAATATCCCCGCGACATTTCCCCCCTGGCCAGCGAGT
Source organism: Microvirga sp. 2MCAF35 (assembly GCF_052115545.1). Classification (NCBI taxonomy): domain Bacteria; kingdom Pseudomonadati; phylum Pseudomonadota; class Alphaproteobacteria; order Hyphomicrobiales; family Methylobacteriaceae; genus Microvirga; species Microvirga sp. 2MCAF35. The sequence goes on along the minus strand of NZ_JBFRGW010000020.1, from coordinate 28,290 downwards.
TGAACCTCCTTCTCGACACCAACCGCGAGATTCTCGAGCGTGCCCGCACGCAGGTGGGCAACCTCGCCCATGCGCTCAAGACGCCACTCAGCATCATCATGAACGAGGCCGAGAACGCGCCTGAGGATGTTGCCGCCAAGGTCCGCGAGCAGGCGACGACCATGCGCGATCAGGTCAATTACTATCTCGACCGCGCCCGCGCGGCAGCGCTTGCGGGTACGCTTGGAACGTTCACCGAAGCCGAACCCATCATCGCAGGCCTCGCGCGGACCTTCGCCAAGATCTATCGGGACAAGGACCTGGAGGTCGAGCTGGCCGTCCCGTCGGACCTGCGCTTCCGTGGCGAGAAGCAGGACCTGGAGGAGATGGCCGGCAATCTCATCGACAACGCGGCCAAATGGGCCGCGCGCAAGGTGGTGGTGTCGGTCGACATCCTGCGCGACGACGATCGGCCCCGCTTCCGTCTTCTCATCGACGACGACGGGCCTGGGCTGCCGGAGGCGGCACGGGAGGAGGTGCTCAAGCGCGGTCGCCGCCTCGATGAAACCAAGCCCGGCTCAGGCCTGGGCCTGTCCATCGTGAGCGATCTGGCGGCCCTCTACCGCGGCACCTTGAGGCTGGACGCCTCGCCCGCAGGAGGTCTCAGGGCCATTCTCGAACTCCCCGGGGATAGGAGTTCGACTTAGGGACATTTACGCGTGACACCGTGCCACCGTCGTGCTTGAGGAGGACACGCAGTAAATAGGACTTTATGGTGATCTGGATCATTCTCCTGGCGATGACGGCGGCGGCCGTGATGGCGGTGCTGTGGCCTCTGTCGCGCCATTATGCCGTGGCACGGCAGGTCGATCCGGACACGCAGTTCTACCGCGAGCAGATTTCCGAAATCGACAGGGATCTGGCGCGCGGCGTGCTGCTTCCCGCCGAGGCCGAGGCCGCCAGGGCGGAAGCCGGCCGCCGCCTCCTGCGAGCAACGGGCCTGCGTGGCGAGACTCTCATGGCCGTGGGAGAGCCGGCCCTGCGCCGCCGCCGCGCCGCGTCGACGCTGGCCCTGTCGATCATCCCGATCCTGGCGCTCGCGACCTATGAAATCTATGGATCTCCGCAGTCGCCCGGCCAGCCCTCCGCCCAACAGGCGCCGCAGCAGGCTGGCAATATCGACCTCATGACGGCGGTGGCACAGATCGAATCCCATCTGGCGAAGAACCCGCAGGACGGCCGCGGCTGGGAAGTGATCGCTCCGGTCTACCTGCGCATGGGGCGCATCGACGATGCCGCGAAGGCCTATGAATCCGCTGCCCGTTACCTGCCGCCGGATGCCGAGCGCTTCGCGAATTACGGCGAGGTTCTGGTGATGGCCAAGGATGGGCTCGTGTCGGGCGAGGCGCAGATGGCATTCGAGCAGGCGATCAAGCTCGATCCTGCATCGCCGAAAGCCCGTTTCTATCTTGCCCGCGCGGCTGTGCAGGATGGACAGGTCGAGAGGGCCAAGGCAGCCTATACGGAGCTTCTGTCCTCGTCGCCGCCCGATGCTCCCTGGGTCGAGGCCGTGAAGCAGGAACTCGCCGCCCTCGGCGCCCCTCAAATGGCTACGGTCCCGACCGGCGAACCGCAGATCGGTCCCGAGGCGATTGCCGGGATGGTGGCGGGCCTCGCCAGCCGCCTGGAGGCCCAGGGCGGAACGGCGGAAGAATGGGCGCGACTGATGCGCTCCTATGCGGTTTTGGGCCAGCGTGATAAAGCCGTCGCTGCTGCTCAGCGCGCCAGGGAGTCATTGGCGCAGGATAAGGACGCCTTGAACACCATCGATATGATGGCGCAGGAACTGAAACTGACCGACGCTCAGCCATGACGAGAAAACAACGCCGCTTGACCCTGATCGGAGTCGCAGGATGCGTCCTGGCGATTGCGCTCGGTCTCGTGCTCTACGCCATGAATGATACGATCGTGTTCTTCAATTCCCCCGCCGACATCCAGGCGAAGAACGTGCAGCCCGGGACACGCATCCGCCTCGGCGGCCTCGTCAAGGAAGGCTCCGTCCAGCGCGGCTCCGATCAGCAAATCAGCTTCGAGGTCATGGACGCTCATGCGGCGATCCAGGTGAGCTACAAGGGCCTGCTCCCTGATCTCTTCCGCGAAGGGCAGGGGGTGGTGGCCGAGGGCGTGCTCGTGAGCCCCGGCACGTTCCGGGCTGATTCCGTTCTCGCCAAGCATGACGAGAACTATATGCCCCGCGAGGTGGCCGATACCCTGAAGAAACAGGGGCACTGGATGGGCGAGGCCGATGCCGCGCCCAAGACACAGTAAAGTAACGCAGTAGCAAAGGAGATCCCTCGTGTTGGTCGAGGCTGGACATTTCGCACTCGCGCTGGCGCTTGGGTTGTCCCTGATCCAGTTCATCGTGCCGCTCTGGGGCGCGCGCGCCAACGATCCGGTGCTCATGGCCGTGGCGCCGGCAGGCGCTCTCGCCGTGCTCGCCTGCATAGCGTTCTCGTTTGTGGCGCTGACTTTCGCCTATCTGAACTCCGACTTCTCGGTGCTCAACGTCGTCCAGAACTCCCATTCGACCAAGCCGCTGATCTACAAGATTTCCGGCGTGTGGGGGAACCACGAAGGCTCCATGCTGCTCTGGGTGCTGATCCTCGCCCTGTTCGGGGGCGTGGTGGCGTTGGCGAGAAACAGCATTCCCCTGCGCCTTCAGGCGAATACGCTGGCCGTTCAGGCCTCCATCACCATTGCCTTCCTGCTCTTCATTCTCACGACCTCGAACCCCTTCACGCGCGTCATTCCGGCACCGCTTGAAGGGCAGGATCTCAATCCGCTGCTGCAGGATCCCGGCCTCGCGATACATCCGCCGCTGCTCTACATCGGCTATGTGGGCTTCTCGATCTCTTTCACCTTCGCCTGTGCGGCCCTGATCGACGGGCGCATCGATGCGGTCTGGGCCCGGATCGTGCGCCCCTGGACGCTTGGAGCCTGGGCGTTCCTGACGCTCGGCATCGCCATGGGTTCCTACTGGGCCTATTACGAGCTCGGCTGGGGCGGCTGGTGGTTCTGGGATCCGGTGGAGAACGCCTCCCTCATGCCGTGGCTCGCGGGCACCGCGCTCGTGCATTCCACCGTCGTGATGGAAAAGCGCGATGCTCTCAAGGTCTGGACGATCCTTCTCGCCATCCTGACCTTCTCCCTGTCGCTCCTCGGCACCTTCCTGGTCCGTTCCGGCGTTCTCACCTCCGTGCATTCCTTCGCGGTGGATCCAGAGCGCGGGACGTTCATCCTCGGCATCCTCATCCTGTTCATCGGCGGATCGCTGGCGCTTTTTGCCTGGCGCGCGCCGATGCTCAAGCAGGGTGGCCTTTTCGCGCCGGTGTCCCGCGAAGGCGCGCTCGTTCTCAACAATCTCTTCCTCGCCAGCGCCTGCGCGACCGTGTTCATCGGCACGCTCTACCCGCTGGCCCTGGAGGTGCTGACCGGTGAGAAGATCTCGGTCGGTGCGCCGTTCTTCAACTTCACCTTCCTGCCGCTGATCGTTCCATTGCTGCTGCTGCTGCCGCTCGGACAGACGCTCGCCTGGAAGCGCGGCAACTTCCTCGGCACGGCCCAACGGCTCTATGCAGTGTTCGGCATCGCTCTTCTGGCCGCCCTGGCGATGTTCGCGCACGAGCATGGCGGGCCGGTGGCGGCGCCGCTCGGCGTGGGATTGGGCGTGTATCTTGTGCTCGGCTCCCTCAACGAGATCCTCACCCGGACCTGGTCCAAGGGCACACCGCTGTCGGTTGCCTGGCGGAAAGCCCGTGGCCTGCCGCGCTCGGCTTGGGGAACGGCCATCGCCCATGCGGGCGTGGGCCTGACGGTTATCGGCATCGCCGCGACCGCCTGGGGTGTCGAGGCCATCGGGAGTCTGAAGCCCGGCGAACTGCTCAAGGCGGGCGCCTACGAAGTACGGCTCGAGCGGGTGACGCCACGGGTCGAGGCCAATTATCGCGAGGATGTCGCGCTCCTGACGGTCTTCGGCTCCGGCCGCGAACTCGGGACGCTCGAGACCATGAAGCGGCTCTACGTGACGCGCGGCATGCCGACGACGGAAGCCGGCATCATGACCATCGGGCTCGGTCAGATCTATGCCAGCGTCGGCGAGATCCAGACGGACGGATCCATCGGCATGAGGCTCTATCACAAGCCTCTGGTTCTGCTGATCTGGATCGGCGCCCTCGTGATGGCGGCGGGCGGGGCCCTGTCGCTCACGGACCGGCGCCTGCGCATAGGCGCTCCGGCCCGCGCGAAGGTCGTGCCGGCTACGGCCGTCCCCGCGGAGTAAGCCATGCGGTTCGTTCTCGCCTTCCTCGCGGCTCTCCTGTTCAGCGGCCCGGTCTTCGCCGTGCAGCCTGATGAGGTGCTCAAGAATCCGACTTTGGAAAAGCGTGCCCGCGAAATCTCGTCAGGCTTGCGCTGCCTCGTCTGCCAGAATCAATCCATCGACGATTCCGATGCCCAGCTCGCCAAGGATCTTCGGATCCTGGTGCGCGAGCGCCTCGTCGCGGGCGATACGGACGGCCAGGTGCGGGACTTTCTCGTTCAGCGCTACGGCGAGTTCGTGCTTCTGAAGCCCACTTTCAGTACGCACACTCTGCTGCTCTGGCTGACGCCTGCTCTCGTGCTGGTCCTCGGCGGCATCGGCGCCTATGCCGCCTTGCGCCGCCGCCCGCGTCCTGCGCCCGCGCTCGATGCCGAGGAGCAGAAGGCGCTGGACGATCTGCTCAAGCAGGACCAGGGCGCTTGACGTCATGCGGCAGGAGCAGATTGAAGAAGCTGCGTTCCTCCCATTAAGCAGTTTCGCTTCTTTCTGTTGATCATGCCATTGTGTCGCGGCGCCAAGCTTGGCAACGGCTGATATCGGACCTCCACGTCTCCCCGATATTCCCTTGCGAAAGGTCCGGTCGTGAAGCTTGCGGCCTATGGATTTTGTCTCGTTCTCCTTGCTCTTCCTTCCGCTGCCCGGTCGAGCGAAAATCTCGCCGACAAACGTGAGGCATGCCGCATCGAGGCGAGGAGCCGTATCGTGCCCAGGGGCAAGATCAAGGTCGACGATTACCGTCGCATCGTTGAGCGCCGCGCGGCTTATGTCACGCGATGCATCGATCGAACCGTCGTGGCCGGCAGCAATACGCCCCTCCCGCCGCGAAGAGTGTTCGGCGATGCGACAGCCGAGGGCGGGCAAGAGGCGCTCGCATCGAGTCCCGGCAAGCCCCATCACAAAGCTGGGCGAACGAAATCAACCAGGATGAAGGCAGCTTCGACCAAGACGGCCAAGGCCGCAAAAGCAAGGGTCAGGCAGCTCAGGCTTGCATCTCGCAGGGGGCGGTGAAGCCGCCGGGAATACCGCCCAAAACCTTACCAACATTTCATCTTGGGGTGAGAGTACCGTAAGGCTTGAACCCCCATCTTGCTCCCATGACGAACCGGGAACGGTTCCTCCAAAGGTTCTTCGAGGAGAGACAAGAGATGTTGGACAAGGTTTCCACCCCCGCCCGCAAGCGCGCCGCAAAGTGGCTCGGCGCAGCCGCCGTGGCCGCGATCATCGCGGGCGGCGCCGTCGATAGCGGTCTGATTGCTCCCAATCCCGCCCATGCCGAGCTGCGCTCCATGGCGCAGCCGATGCAGGGCATGCCGTCCTTCGCCGATATGATCGACCGGGTGAAGCCCGCCGTCGTGGCCGTCAAGGTCAAGGTGCAGAACGTGGCCGACCAGGGCGACGATCAGGATGGCCAGCAGTTCTCCATGCCCGATTTCCCGCCCGGCAGCCCGATGGAGCGCTTCTTCCGTCAGTTCCGCGATCAGATGCCCGGTCGTGGCGAACGGGGCGACCGCCAGCAGCGTCCGCGCCAGTTCGGCCAAGCACTCGGCTCGGGCTTCTTCATCTCGGCTGACGGCTATGTGGTGACGAACAATCACGTGGTCGAGAACGGCTCCCAGGTCACCGTGACCATGGACGACGGCAAGGAGCTGAGCGCCAAGGTGATCGGCACCGATCCGAAGACCGACCTCGCTCTGCTGAAGGTCGATGGCAACGACTTCCCCTATGTGCGCCTTGCCTCGCAGAAGGCCCGCATCGGCGACTGGGTCCTGGCCGTCGGTAACCCGTTTGGCCTCGGCGGCACTGTTACGGCAGGCATCGTTTCGGCCCAGCACCGCGATATCGGCTCCGGTCCCTACGACGACTTCATCCAGATCGACGCGCCCGTGAACAAGGGCAACTCGGGTGGCCCGACCTTCAATCTTTCGGGCGAGGTCGTGGGCGTGAATACGGCGATCTACTCGCCGTCCGGCGGCAGCGTCGGCATCGCCTTCGCCATCCCGGCGAGCACCGTCGAGCAGGTTGTCGCCTCGCTCAAGGACAAGGGCTCCGTGACCCGCGGCTTCATCGGCGTGCAGATGCAGCCGGTGACGAAGGAAATCGCCGAGGCCATCGGCCTCAAGGAGCCCAAGGGCGCCCTTGTGGCCGAGGCCCTGAAGGACAGCCCTGCCGCCAAGGCGGGCGTCAAGACCGGCGATACCATCATCGCGGTCGACGGCGAGCCGATCAAGGAGGCCAAGGACCTGTCGCGGAAGATCGCGAACGTGGCCCCCGGCAAGTCCGTGACGCTCACTCTCTGGCATCAGGGGCAGGAGCGGACCGTGACCCTCGAGGTCGGAAGCCAGCCGAAGGCCTGATCCACATCAGAGTAAAAGGCACCGGGCTTTGTAGTTGATCGCCCCCCGCACCTGGTGTCTTCTGCCCACGGTAGGCTGGCCTCTCCCCCTCCAAGGCCGGCCTGCCGTCGGGCATTTCATTGCGTTACAAGTAGGCTCATGCGGATTCTCATCATCGAGGACGACAAAGAGGCAGCCTCCTACCTCGTGAAGGCGTTTCGCGAAGCGGGCCATGTGGCGGACCATGCTGCCGATGGGCTCGACGGCTATGCCTTAGCGGAGGAAGGGGATTACGACGTGCTCGTGGTCGACCGCATGCTGCCCAAGCTCGACGGCCTGTCCCTGATCCGCTCCCTCCGCGAGCAGCGGGTCGAGACGCCCGTCCTCATCCTGTCCGCCCTGGGGCAGGTCGACGACCGTGTGAAGGGCCTGCGCGCGGGCGGGGACGATTATCTTCCCAAGCCTTATGCCTTCTCCGAGCTGCTGGCCCGTGTCGAGGTGCTCTCGCGGCGCCGGGCATCGGCCCCCAATACGGAGCCGACACTCTATCGCATCGCCGACCTCGAACTCGACCGCCTGTCGCACCGCGTGACGCGCTCGGGCCAGGAGATCGTGCTGCAGCCGCGGGAGTTCCGGCTGCTCGAATACCTGATGAAGAACGCCAACCAGGTGGTCACCCGCACCATGCTGCTGGAGCATGTGTGGGATTATCATTTCGACCCTCAGACGAACGTGATCGACGTTCACGTCTCGCGCCTGCGCGCCAAGATCGACAAAGGCTTCGACAAGCCGCTGATCCATACCATTCGGGGTGCGGGCTACATGGTGCGCGTCGGCCAGGAGGGCGACGAGGAATGAGCGTGCCGCCATGAACGCCTCCATGAGTGCCCTCGGCAAGCTCGTCCGGACGACCGCCTTCAAGCTGTCCTTCGCCTATCTGCTCATCTTCACCATCTTCGCCTTCGTGGGCCTCGGCTATGTCGCGTGGAACGCCCAGCGGCTGCTCACCAATCAGTTCGTGTCCACCATCGAGAGTGAGATCAACAGCCTCTCCGATCAGTACAGGTTCGGCGGACTGCGTCGTCTCGTGAACATCGTCGAGCGGCGCTCACGCGCCCCGGGCGCGATGCTCTATCTCGTCACGACGGAAGCAGGGGAACGGGTTGCCGGCAACGTCGGAGCCCTGCCGCCCGGCGTGATCGGCCGCACAGGCCAGTTCGAGACGCTCTACAACCGCACGGACGAAACGGAGGCACGGCCCGACATGGCGATCGTGCGCGTCTATCTTCTCCCGGGCGGGTTCAGGCTCCTCGTGGGCCGCGACATCGAGGAGAGCCGACGCCTGCAGGAAGTCATCTACCGCGCCTTCGGCTATTCGCTTCTCTTCATCGTGGTGCTGGGCTGCGTGGGCGGCTGGTTCATCACGAGGCGTGTCCTGAAGCGCGTCGACGACATGACGGAGATCACGCGCCACATCATGACGGGTGATCTGGGAGGGCGACTGACGATTGCCGGAACCGGCGACGAACTCGATCGACTTGCTCAAAACCTCAACGACATGCTCGACCGTATCGGCGAACTGATGCGAGGCATGCAGGAGGTCTCGGACAACATTGCCCACGACCTGAAGACGCCCCTGACGCGCCTGCGCAACAAGGCAGATGAAGCCCTGCGGACCGCAAGTACGCCCGATGAGCTGAAATCGGCTCTCGAAGCGACCATCGAGGAAAGCGACAACCTCATCCGCATCTTCAACGCGCTGCTCATGATTGCACGTCTGGAGGCGGGCAATGCTCGCGAGGGGCTTGCGGATTTCGATGCCGCCGAGGCGGTGCGGGACGTATCGGAGCTCTATGAGGCGCTTGCCGAAGAGGCGGGCGTGTCGCTTGAGGTCTCCGTGGAGGACGATCTGCCGATCCATGGCAGCCGCGAGCTCTTGGGCCAAGCCATGGCGAACCTTCTCGACAACGCCTTGAAATATGGCGCTTCAGCCGGCGGTACTTCTCAGGCCATCAGCGTGTCGGCCCAGCGGAACGGCGGCGACGTGCGGATCGTCGTGGCGGATCGCGGCCCCGGTATCCCGGAAGCGGAACGCGGTCGCGTTCTGGAGCGTTTCGTGCGCCTCGAGACGGCCCGATCACGCCCGGGTTTCGGCCTTGGCCTCAGCCTGACCGCTGCCGTGGCCCGGCTCCATGGCGGAACCCTGCTGCTGGAGGACAATGAACCTGGACTGCGTGTCATCCTCGCATTGCCTCTGAAGGCCGTTGAACTGCCGCAGGCCACTCTGCAATCCGCAGCCTGACCCCTCAGCTAAGATCATACCGGCACTTTTCGGTTGCCTCCGGCTCTCCGGCATGAACACTCAGGGCCATCGCAAATACCCGATGGATTGGCCGTGCCCAACCGGACGAACTCACTTCTCAATCGCCTGACCAAGGCTCCTTTGGTTGCGGACACGAAGCGCGCGAAGGCGCAGCTGGCGGATTTCCTCAAGCGCATCCGGCAGGAGCCGGAGGCCGAGGAACTGCTGGGCCATCTCGAAAGCGGGTTGTTCCGCGACCTTTTTTGGGCGCTGTCCGACCATTCCCCCTTCCTCTGGCAGCTTGTCGTCAACGATCCGGCCAGGATGGCGAGGCTTGCCTTCGAGCCGCCTGAGGAAGCGCATCGCGCCATCATCGACAGCCAGTCCAATCTTTTCCGGGAGGTGCGTTCCGGCGCGATGACGCGGATGGATGCGGTGCGCGCCTTCCGGCGGAACCGCAATGCCCATGCGCTTCTCGTAGCCCTTGGCGATATGGGTGGCCTCTGGAGCACGGAAGAGGTCACGCAGGCTCTCTCCGATTTCGCCGACGCGTCCGTGGCCGGCGGGGTGAACCTGGTGCTGACCGAAACGGCCGATATGGGTCGCATCAACCTCAAGAACCCCGAATCTCCCGGGGAGGGTTCCGGTTTCACCGTTCTGGCGCTCGGCAAGCACGGTGCGGGCGAGCTCAATTATTCCAGCGACATCGACCTCGTCATCTTCTTCGATCCGGCCACGACGATGCTGAAGGACAGTTCCGAGGCGGCGACGATCTATACCCGGATCGCCCAGCAGCTCGCCAAGCTCCTGCAGGAGCGCACCGCCGATGGATACGTGCATCGCGTCGATTATCGCCTGCGTCCTGATCCGGGCTCGACGCCGACGGCCGTGTCGCTGTCGTCGGCCTATGTCTATTACGAGACGGTCGGGCAGAATTGGGAGCGCGCGGCCTTCATCAAGGCGCGGCCCGTGGCCGGTGATCTCGCGCTCGGCGAAACCTTCCTGAAGGAGCTTCGCCCCTTCATCTGGCGCAAATATTTCGACTTCGCCTCCATCGCCGACGTGCACGCCATGAAGCGGCAGATCCATGCGGTGCGCGGACATGACGAGATCGCCGTCGCGGGACACGACATCAAGCTCGGGCGCGGCGGAATCCGCGAGATCGAGTTCTTCGTGCAGACGCAGCAGCTCGTCTTCGGTGGCCGCCGTCCAAATCTGCGGGGCCGCCGCACCCTCGACATGCTCAAGGCCCTGCACGACGAGGGCTGGATCACGGCCCAGGCGCGCGACGAATTATCCGAGGCCTATCGTTTTCTGCGCACCATCGAGCACCGGCTGCAGATGGTGGCGGACGAGCAGACACAGCGCCTGCCGTCGGACGAGGAGCAACTGAAGCGCTTCGCGAAATTCTGCGGCTATCCCACCTTGAAGGCATTCGCGAAGGCGCTCACGGATCAGGCAAAGATCGTGCAGGGCCACTACGCGCTGCTCTTCGAGGAAGGGCCCGAACTCGCCTCTGACGTTGGCAGCCTCGTCTTCACGGGAACGGGTGACGATCCGGAAACTCTTTCCACACTTCAACGCTTGGGCTTCCGCGAGCCCGAGCGTGTGGCGGAAACGGTGCGCGGCTGGCATTTCGGCCGCCGACCCGCGATCCAGAGCGCCCGCGCCCGAGAGGTTCTGACCGAACTCACCCCGGCGCTGTTGTCCGCGCTCGGCGGCACCGCCGATCCGGACGGCGCCCTCGCGGCCCTCGACCGGGCCTTCGGCCGCATGCCGGCCGCCGTCGAACTTCTCACCATCCTGCAATCGCATGACCGCCTGCGGCTTCTCTTCGCGGATCTTCTCGGCACGGCCCCGCGCCTCGCCGATACGGTCGCGCAATCGCCGCACGTGCTCGACGCGCTGATCGATCCTGCCTTCGGAACGCCCACCACCGACGATGACGCCATCGAAAGCCAGGTGAGGCAGCTCATTGGCTCCGTGCGCGATTTCGAGGATTTCCTGGACCGTGTCCGCGATGCGGCGCGCCAGATGCGTTTCATGACCGGGGCACGCCTTCTTTCCGGCGTCCTGTCACCAGCTCAGGCGGGCGAGGCCTATGCGGCGATTGCCAGGGCGGTCATCCGCGCCTCCTTCGAACAGGTCCGACATGCTTTCGAGAGCGAGCACGGAACGGTTCCGGGCTCCAGAGTTGCGGTCCTCGGCCTTGGGCGGCTCGGCAGCCGCGAACTGACCGCAGGTTCCGATCTGGACCTCGTGGTCATCTACGATTTCGACGAGAATGCCCGTGAAAGCACCGGACTGCGCAGCCTCGATGCTGTCGTATACTACACGCGCCTCACGCAGCGCCTTGTCTCCGCGCTCACAGTGCCGACACGGCGTGGCCTGCTCTACGAAGTGGATCTGCGTCTTCGTCCGCAGGGCGGGAAAGGGCCCGTCGCGTCGCAATTCAAAGGCTTCGTGAACTATCAGAAAACCGAAGCCGATCTCTGGGAACACATGGCGCTCACCCGCGCCCGCGTCCTGGCCGGCGATGAAGAATTCGGCGCCGAGGTTACAGATGCGGTGAGGAGTATTCTCAGCGCAAAACGCGATCGGAAAACCGTGTTCAAGGACGTCCGCACCATGCGCGAACTGATTGCGCAGGAGAAGGGTGACAGCGATCCTTGGGACCTGAAGCTTGCCCGAGGCGGTCTGACTGACCTCGACTTCATCGCGCAAGCCCTGGTGCTGGCCCATGGCGGGGCGCATTCGGCGCTGATCGGGCAGGCCGCGGAGGGAGTCTTCGCAACGGCGCAGGCCGCAGGCTTGCTGGACACGGAAACAGCGCGGTCGCTGATCGATGCGCATAAGCTCTTCAACGACATCTTTCAGTGGCAGCGGCTGACGATCGAAGGCCGCTTCGACGCGACAGCGGCGCCGAAGCCGATTCTGAAAAGGCTGTCGACGGTGGCAGGGTTGCCGAACGAGACCGTTCTGCTCTCGCATCTCAGCGACACTTACCGTCAGGTGACGGAGATCTACAAGGCGGTTCTGAAGTAAGGTTCTGCCTCTGCGGTCGCGCAGGATCTTTCCGCCTCAAAAGAAAAGGCGCCGGGGCAGATGCCCTGGGCGCCATTTTGTTGGCCAAGTCGTTGCAGAAGCTTACGCCGCCGCATCGGCCAGGGCGATGTCCGCGTTCGTCGCTTCAGTGAGCGGCAAGTGGACGAGTACGATGGTGCCGACGCCTTCCTGGCTTCTGATGCGCAAGCTGCCGCCATGGAGCTCGGCGAGGGAGCGGGCGATGGCGAGGCCGAGCCCTGAGCCCTTGTAGCTCTTCGAGAACTCGGTTTCGACCTGCTCGAACGGCTGGCCGAGCTTGTGCAGCGCGTGATCGGGAATGCCAATGCCGTTGTCTTCCACGTAAATGTTGACCGCGTTGCCAGCCTGGCGGGTTCGGACCGTAATGCAGCCGCCGTCGCTCGTGAACTTCGTGGCGTTCTGGAGCAGGTTGACGAGGATCTGGTGCAGCGCTCGCTCGTCCGCCGGAACGATGATGTCCTCGGGGTTCACGTCGACCGTGACGGAGAGGTTCTTGGCCTTGGTCTGTTCGCCCACGAGCTTGAGGGCGCGCTGGATCGATGCGTGGACCTCGATCGGCTGCTTGGTGAGCGACGTGCGGCCCGCCTCGATGCGCGACATGTCGAGAATGTCGTTGATCACCGACAGGAGATACTCGCCGCTTGAGCGGATGTCGGAGCAGTATTCCTCGTATTTCTCGGAACCGAGAGAGCCGAAGATGCCGCTCTGCATCACTTCCGCGAAGCCGATGATGGCGTTGAGCGGCGTGCGCAGCTCGTGGCTCATATTGGCGAGAAATTCGGACTTCGCGCGGTTGGCGCTCTCGGCCTGAGCCTTCTGATCGAGATAGCGTTCTGCGAGGTCCGCAAGCTGGTGGGTCTGCGCTTCCAGCTTCTGGCGCGATTGCTTGAGATCGAGGACCGTCGCGATCAGCTCCTTCTCGGATTCGACGAGACGATGCTCGTGGCGCTTGAGCGCGGTGATGTCCGTGCCGACCGACACGTAGCCGCCATCCTTGGTGCGGCGTTCGTTGATCTGCAGCCAGCGGCCGTCCTGCAGGCGCGCCTCGAAAGTACGCGCTCCCACATCCTGCTGCTCGCGGCGCAGGAACTGATGTTGCACTTCCGGCGGTCGTCCGAGCGCCATCACTTCCGCGTAGGACTTGCCCTGAAGCTGCGCATCCGCCGGCAACTCGTGCAACTTCTGGAATTTCGAGTTGCAAAGCACGAGATTGTTGTTGGCATCCCACAGCACGAAGGCCTCGGAGATCGCCTCGATGGCATCGTGCAGACGGGCATCGGCCTTCGCGGTCTTCTCTTCCAGGCCGCGCTGCTCGGTCACGTCCACGGCAATACCGACGAGGTGGCTCGCCGCATCGTCTGGGTCGTTCATCAGTTCGGCACGCGCACGCAGCCATACCCAGTCGCCCGTGATGCTGCGGATGCGGAACTCATAGTCCACGAGCGAGGTGCTGGCCGAGGCAAGCTGCTCGGCCAACGTAAAGAGATCCTGATCCTCGGGATGGATCATGGTGTTCACTTCGCCGAAGGAGAGGAACTCGTCCTGGCGCTCGTAGCCCAGGAGCTCGTACATCGAGTCCGACCAATAGATGCGACCGCGGCCGATGTCCCAGTCCCACAATCCGCAGCGTCCGCGGTTGAGAGCGGAATCGATCCTGTCGCGCACCTTTTCGCAAACCTCGTCTGCCGCCCGGGCTCGGTTCGCCTGCATCACGTAAGCCACGCCGATGCCGAGCAGGACCATGATCGTGGCGCCGAGCAGCGAGACATGCCCGATCGTGCGCGTCCACCAGCCGGAGAGAATGTGCGGCATCGGCTGCACGAGCGCGATCTGGCCCGAGGAGGCATGAAGCGCACGAACGGTGGCCATTCCTTCGGTGCCACCGGGAAGCTTGATCGTCATGACGCCGGCGCGGTCTGCGAACAGCATCAGGGGCTGCGCCTCACCCAGGATCTCCGTCAGTTTCGTCGGTGCCTCTTCAAGCGGCGGATAAACGGCGAGAATCATGCCTGACGGATCGACGAGCATGAGGGAACGGTTCTGGGTCAGCGCACTTGGCGGCATGTCCTTCGCGAGACGCTCGAGCTGTGCCGCCGCCTGCGCACGGTCGGCCGGAGCACGGGTGGCGCCGAGCTTCGCAGCCGAGAGCGATGCAATGATGTCGATGTCGTTGATGGCGTCGAAAAGGGTGTCCTTGCGGCCTTCACGGATCTGAATCCATGCGCTGCCCGCAAGAGTGATGAGGAACAGAACCAGGAGAGCAGGGACTGCAAGCCTCAGCAGGGGCTCATATTGCTCGAGCCGCCGATATGCCGGATTTGCGTCCGATCGCGTTACACCTAGAATCGTACCCGCGCGTGCGGGTACGCATGCGGTCACCGCCCCCGCCATGCGATGCTTCCTCCGGAACCATTTGCGTCCTGTTTCGGAGGACGTGCCGCATCTCTCCGAATCACTAACAATAGAATCTTGAGCGGGTGATTTGTCTAGTTAGTAGAACCCGAAGGTTAATAAAAAATTTCCCATCTCACCTTCCCCTGGGGAAATCTTGGAAAACCCACTAACCTATTAAAATAGATAGTCTATTTCCCTTGGCTCTCCTCAAGGGATCGGCTCACGATATCGCCTACATCGCGGGAAAGATTGGGCTTTTGCGCGATGGAACGAAGGGCCTCTTCCGCGTGCGAACGGCGCGTATTTTCCATCATCCGCCACGTGCTGAAAGCGGTCAGAAGACGAGCCGCGAGTTGTGGATTCAGCTCGTCCGTACGCAGCACGATAGAGGCCAGGAAGCGGTAGCCTGCTCCGTCCGCACGATTGAACTGAACCTGGTTCAGCATGGCGAAGCTTCCGATGAGCGCGCGCACGCGATTGGGATTGGCGATCGAGAACGCCGGATGCTGCATCAAACCCTTGATCCGCTCCAAGGTGCCATTCTCCGGAATGGCCGCCTGCAGCGTGAACCACTTGTCGAGGACGAGCGGCTCGTTGCGATAGCGCTCGCCGAACCGGGCGATGGCCTTCTCTCGCGCCTCGCCCGGCAAAGTGGTCAGGACGCTCAACGAGGCGAGCCGATCGGTCATATTGACCGCGGATTCGAGCTGCTGCACGGCAAGAGCTTCGCCCACGCCTGGATCGGCGGCGGCCAGCAGATCGAGGGAGGCGTTGCGCAAGGATCGGCGTCCGGCGCTGGCTGCATCAGGGCTGTAGGGACCCGTGTCGGTCAGCGACTCGTAGAAACGCCGCAGGTGGTTGGCGCAGCTCAGGCCGATCCGCCGCCTCATCTCCGAACGGGCCCGGTGAATGGTATCGGGATTTACATCCCGGCCGATTTCCTGCGCGATGTCCGCTTCGCTGGGAAGCGTGACGACGAGCGCCGCGAAGGCCGGATCCTCGCAGGCATCCCGGTCCATGAAGGAGGCGAGGGCCGCCGAGAAGGCATCGATTTCCGCGTCGGAGACCTCGGCCCCGGTCGAGAGGGCGGCCAGCAGGCGCATGGCGACCGTCTGTGCCGCCTGCCAGCGATTGAACGCGTCCATGTCATGGCGGAGAAGGACCAGCAACTCCTCGTTGGGAAGGTCGAGAGAAACCTTTACCGGAGCCGAGAAGCCTCGGAAGAGAGATGGAACGGGCAGGGATGTCACGCCCGTGAAGGCGATGCTGTCTTCAGGCTTGTCGAGCAGAAAGACGCCCCGCGAGTCCACGCGGTCGCAAGTGCCGTTCGACGGCGATCCGTCATGCATTACTAGGCCGAGCGCCACCGGGATCGCCATCGCGTCCTTCTTTACTTGGCCAGGCGTCGGAGACGTGCTCTGCGCAAGATCGAGACGATAGGTCTGCGCATCAGGGTCGTACCGCCCCTTCACCTTGACCCGCGGCGTACCGGATTGTTCGTACCAACGGGCGAAATGGGACAGGTCTCGGCCGGTCACATCGGCGAACGCGCGCAGGAAATCCTCCACCGTCGCTGCCGTGCCGTCGCAGCGATCGAAGTAGAGATCCATGCCGCGCCGGAAATCCTCGTCGCCGATGATGGTCTTGAGCATGCGGACGATCTCGGCGCCCTTCTCGTAGACGGTAGCGGTGTAGAAATTGTTGATCTCCCGATACTGCGTCGGCCGGACCGGGTGGGCGAGGGGGCTCGAATCCTCCAGGAACTGCCGCGCCCGCAAGGTCTTCACCTCGGCAATGCGGTGAACGGGGCGGGAGCGTTCGTCGGAGGAGAATTCCTGGTCCCGGAAGACCGTCAGGCCCTCTTTCAGGCAGAGCTGGAACCAGTCGCGGCAGGTCACGCGGTTGCCGGTCCAGTTGTGAAAGTACTCATGCGCGATGATGGCTTCGATGTGGGCGTAGTCCATATCCGTGGCGGTCTCGGGAGACGCCAGAACGTATTTGTCGTTGAAGATGTTGAGGCCCTTGTTCTCCATCGCGCCCATGTTGAAGTCGGACACGGCCACGATGTTGAACACGTCGAGGTCGTATTCGCGGCCGAAGACCCGCTCGTCCCAGCGCATGGAGCGCTCGAGGGCGTCGAGGGCATAATCGGCGCGGTCCTCCTTGCCGGGTTCCACGTAGATCGCCAGCTCCACCTCGCGTCCGCTCATGGTCGTGAAGTTTTTGGCGATGCGGCCGAGGCGCCCACCGACGAGGGCAAAGAGATAAGACGGCTTCGGGTGCGGGTCGTGCCAGACGGCATAATGCCTGTCGGAACCGTCCACGGTTCCGCTTTCAACCGGATTGCCGTTGCCCAGGAGAACGGGAGCATCGTCGCCCTCGGCTTCGATACGGGTGGTGTAGACGCTGAGAACGTCGGGTCGGTCGAGGAAATAGGTGATGCGCCTGAAGCCTTCAGCCTCGCATTGCGTGCAGTAATTGCCGCTGGACCGGTAAAGACCCATGAGCTTGGTATTGGTGGTCGGGTTGATCTCGGTCTCGATGGTGAGCGTAAACGGCTGCCGGGGAGCCTGCGCGATCGTAAGCGCTTGCGGCGAGGCTTCGAACTCCTCGCCCGCCAA
This sequence comes from Microvirga sp. 2MCAF35, assembly GCF_052115545.1. Taxonomy (NCBI): domain Bacteria; kingdom Pseudomonadati; phylum Pseudomonadota; class Alphaproteobacteria; order Hyphomicrobiales; family Methylobacteriaceae; genus Microvirga; species Microvirga sp. 2MCAF35. Next base: position 11,199 of record NZ_JBFRGW010000020.1, on the reverse strand, counting down.
GGTACGGCCGTTCAGAGCAACGGACTTCAGGTTCAACTCGTCTCCATCGAGAGCGAGCGGCGCATCCGGGCGTCCCTCCGGATTCGGCCGCATGGCGAGTGTGGCAATGACCCGAGTTTCCGTGGGGTGAAGTCTGACATCAAGCTCGACGCTGTCGATCAGGAAGTCGCTGGGTCGGTAATCCTCAAGGCGTACAATCGGGTTCGTGTCGATGCGCATCAGATACTCGTCTGAAACTGGGTTACGTCGAAAGCTAGGGCCTTGCGGAGGGACCTCCAGTCTGCTTGGAGCAGCATTTGTTAAAAGTCACCTGATCTTGAGCAAATCCAAGGCTTTTTCGGCGCAAGAAAAAGGTACCCCTTGATCTCCTCGACAAATACGCCATGACCTATCCCCGACCCATAGGGAAACTGATCATGGAATATCTGCACACGATGGTTCGCGTCTCGAACCTCGACGAATCCCTCGACTTCTTCTGCAACAAGTTCGGGCTGGTCGAGGTTCGCCGCACGGAGAACGAGAAGGGACGTTACACCCTCGTTTTCCTGGCGGCTCCCGACGACGTGGAGAAGTCAAAGGGTTCGAAGGCCCCCTTGCTGGAGCTCACCTACAACTGGGACGAGAGCGAATACACCGGAGGTCGTAATTTCGGCCATCTCGCGTATCGGGTCGACGATATCTACGAGACCTGCCGCAAGCTGATGGACGCAGGCGTCACCATCAACCGTCCGCCTCGCGACGGCAACATGGCTTTCATCAAGACCCCGGACAACATCTCGATCGAATTGCTGCAGCGCGGCGAGCCGAAGCCCGTGCAGGAGCCATGGGCGTCGATGCCGAATACCGGTACCTGGTAGGCCAAAGCCTCAGGGACGGGGCAATCCGACCCCGGTGACGGACAGTCTCGCTTAGAGGCGCCCTTGGCGAAAAGGTCTTGCTCCGCCATTCTACCCGGCTCACCATAACAAGGCCGGGTGCAACCGGCGGAGGATCATCGTGGTACGAGACACAATCCGCTTCTGGCGGAACGGACAGGCCGTCGAGGTTTCAGGCTTTCACCCGCGCACCACGCTTCTGGACTACTTGAGGCTTCAGGAGCGTCGCGTTGGCACCAAGGAGGGGTGCGGGGAAGGCGATTGCGGTGCCTGCACCGTGGCGTTGGGTCGGGTGAGGGGCGGGCGCGTCCGTTACGAGCCTGTTAATGCCTGCATCCTGCTGCTCGGCCAGATTGATGGAGCGGAACTCGTTACGGTCGAGGACCTGACCGCAAACGGGGACCTGCACCCGGTTCAATCCGCCATGGTGGCGCATCACGGGTCGCAATGCGGCTTCTGCACCCCCGGCATCGTGATGAGCCTTTTTACCCTCTATCACGAAGGCGAGCGGCCCTTGAGCCGCGAGAGCGTCAACGATGCGCTGGCCGGCAACCTCTGCCGCTGCACCGGTTATCGGCCGATCGTCGATGCAACCCTTCAGACCTGCAGCCAGCAAGCCGACGATGTGTTTTCCGCAAATAACGAGAAAACCGCGCATGGGCTCATGAGCCTCGCCGATGGGCGTGACGTCTTCATCGGCAACGAGACCCGTTTCTTCGCCGCACCGGCGAGCGAGGATTCTCTTGCCGCGTTATATGCCCGGCATCCTGATGCGACCTTGGTCGCCGGCTGCACCGATGTCGGCCTTTGGATCACCAAGGCCATGATGGAGATCGAGAAGGTCATCTGGCTCGGGCGCGTGGCGCGCCTCGACCTGATCGAGGATTCCTCGGATAAGCTCGCGATCGGCGCAACGGTGACGCATGCGGAGATCCATCCATCCCTTGCTCGGATCGATCCCGATCTCGGCGAAATCATGCGCCGCTTCGGCTCGGTGCAGGTGCGGGCCTCGGGAACGGTGGGCGGCAGCATCGCCAACGGTTCGCCCATCGGCGATCTCGCGCCGGCCTTGATTGCGCTTGGCGCGATATTGGAGTTGCGACAGGGCGACACCACCCGCACCTTGCCTCTCGAAGACTTTTTCATCGCCTATCGCAGGCAGGACCGAAAGCCGGGCGAGTTCGTGAGGCGGCTGACGGTGCCGAAGCTGCAGGCCGATGAGGCTTTCCGCGCCTACAAGATCTCGAAGCGCTTCGACGAGGACATTTCATCGGCTCTCGGCGCCTTCAAGTTCACGCTCGACGGACGGCGTATCGCGGACGTCCGCGTTGCGTTTGGCGGTATGGCGGGGACGCCCAAGCGAGCGGCCGAGACGGAGCGGGCGCTGATCGACCTGTCCCTCGATGAGCCGTCGTCCTGGGGCGAGGCCATGGCTGCGATTGCACGGGATTACCAGCCTCTCGACGACCACAGGGCATCGTCCGCATACCGCTCGACAATCGCGCGCAACCTCGTGTTCAAGGCCCTGAGTGAAACTGCGTCGGGCGAAACACGGGCGACGCGGATCGTCGGCCAGCGCGACGCGCTGCAGGCGGCGGAGTAGAGCATGAACGAGCAGCCAAAACTTGCCGCCGCTGCCACCCCCCCCTTGAGGGGGGAGGTCGCGCCGCAGGCGCGGGAAGGGGTGGGAACAGATCCATCGGCCAATGTTGCGCCGTCACCCCACCCCGGAGCGCTGACGCGCTCCGACCCTGCCCCACCCAAGTCGGATGTTTCCGACGTGGGAAACCAAGAGCGGATCTCGGGAACACCCGAGATCCGGGGGGAGGGTTATGAAGCTCTTCGCCACATCCGCCGACCCATCGCTCATGATTCCGGCATCAAGCATGTTCAGGGCTCGGCACAATATATCGACGACATCCGCGAGCCTGAGGGCACGCTGCACGTCGCCATTGGCCAATCGCCGAGGGCCCGTGGGCGGCTGGTCTCTCTCGACGTGTCGGCCGTGCGCGCCTTGCCCGGCGTCGTGGCCGTTCTCACCGCAGCCGACATTCCCGGAAAAAATGACGTATCGCCGGCCTTCGGCGACGATCCACTCTTCGTCGACAAGGAGATCAGCTTTCTCGGCCAGGCTCTGTTCGCCGTCATTGCGACGAGCCGCGATGTCGCGCGTCGTGCCGTCACGAAGGCGATTATGGACATCGAGGCGGAAACACCCAGCATCACCGTCGAGGATGCGCTCGAACGCGGCGAGACGGTGCTGCCGGATTATGCTTACGGGCGTGGGGATCCGAAGGCGGTGATCGTGAAGGCGCCGCGGAAACTGGAAGGCCAGTTCCGCGTCGGCGGGCAGGAGCACTTTTATCTCGAGGGCCAGATCGCCATGGCGGTGCCGGGCGAGGATGGCGACATCCACGTCTATTCCTCGACGCAGCACCCAACGGAAGTGCAGCACGTGGTCGCCCGCGTGCTCGACATTCCCGATGCCTATGTGACCTGCGAGACGCGTCGCATGGGCGGCGGCTTCGGCGGTAAGGAAAGCCAGGCGACGCAATGGGCCGTCACGGCGGCTCTCGCGGCCCGCGTGACGGGCAGGCCCTGCAAGCTCCGCCTCGACCGGGACGACGATTTCGTCCTCACCGGCAAGCGTCACGATTTCCGCTGCGACTGGCAGGTCGGGTTCGACGACGAAGGTCGCATCCAGGGCTACGCGGTCGACCTGCTGGCCCGCTGCGGCTATTCGGCGGATCTCTCCAGCGGCGTCGTCGACAGGGCCATGTTCCATGCGGACAACGCCTATTGGATGCCGGCCGTCCACATCGCCTCGAAACGGCTGAAGACCAACACAGTCTCGAACACCGCCTTCCGCGGCTTCGGCGGCCCGCAGGGCATGCTGGCCATCGAACACGTGATGGACCAGATCGCCTGGGCAACAGGGCGCGATCCACTTGACGTGCGCTACGCCAACTTCTACCGGCCTGGCGAGAACGTGACGCCTTACGGCATGGAGGTCGAGGAGACGGATACGCTCCTCAATCTCGTGCGCACCCTCGAAGAGACATCGAACTACCGCTCGCGTCGCGAGGAAATCGCGGCCTTCAACGCGTCCTCGCCGATCATGAAGCGTGGGCTCGCGCTGACGCCCGTGAAATTCGGCATCAGCTTCACGCTCACTCATATGAACCAGGCGGGAGCCCTGGTGCATGTGTATCAGGATGGGTCCGTGCATCTGAACCATGGCGGCACCGAGATGGGGCAGGGGCTCTACATCAAGGTGGCGCAGGTGGTGGCCGAAGAGTTCGGCATCGCCATGGAGCGGGTGCGCATCACCGCGACGACCACGGCCAAAGTGCCGAACACGTCTCCGACGGCTGCTTCCTCCGGTTCCGATCTCAACGGCATGGCGGCACGCGTCGCGGCAGGCGCGATCAAGAGGCGCATGATGGCCTATGCGGCGGAAGCCTACGGGGTGCCGGAAGAGCAGATCGTGTTCCGCGACGACCGGGTCTTCATCGGCAACGACAGCGTTCCTTTCGACGAGCTGGTGAAGAAGTGCATTTTCGCCCGAGTCTCGCTGTCCGAGGCCGGGCATTACAAGACGCCCAAGATCACCTGGGATCGGGCGAAGGGCACAGGGCGCCCGTTCTTCTACTTCGCCTATGGGGCGGCCTGCTCGGAAGTGATCGTCGACACGCTCACCGGCGAGAACCGCCTGCTGCGCGCCGACATCCTCCACGACGTGGGCCGCTCCCTCAATCCGGCCATCGATGTCGGCCAGATCGAAGGCGGCTTCGTGCAGGGCATGGGCTGGCTGACCACGGAGGAGCTGATCTTCAGCACGGAAGGCCGTCTGCTCACGCATGCGCCGTCCACCTACAAGATCCCGGTCGCTTCCGACGTGCCTGCCGATTTCAACGTGGCGCTCTATCCTAACGAGAACCGCGAGGAGACCATCTATCGGTCCAAGGCTGTCGGCGAGCCGCCGATCATGCTGGCGAACAGCGTGTTCTGCGCCCTCGCCGACGCGGTCCATGCAGTCGATCCATCGAAGCCCGTACCGCTCAACGCACCCGCCACGCCTGAGGCGATCCTGCGCGCCTGCGAGAGCCTGCGGGGGAGGCCCATGGGGTGAGGGTCTGGCGCCAGCTCACCGATTTCGTGGCGCGGCACGGAAGCGCCGCCCTCATCACCGTGCATGACGTGAAAGGCTCCGCCCCTCGTGAAGTCGGCGCGCGCATGGTCGTGCGGCCCGATGGGGCCTTCCACGGCACCATCGGCGGAGGGCAGCTTGAATTCCGCATGCTCGACATCGCCCGCGAGATGCTGGCGGCGGGTCGCGGTCCGGCGCGGATCGTCGATCAGGCGCTCGGGCCCGATCTCGGCCAATGCTGCGGTGGCCGAGTGAAGATCCTCATCGAGACTTTCGACCAGCAGGACCTCGAAGACCTCGCTCCTCTCGTTGCGGCTGAAGCCGGGGGCGGGTTGTTCGAGGTCGAATGCCGGATGGACGGAGGCCGCGTGCGGCGCGAGATCTCCTCCGCCGTGGGGGACGACCGCTGGACCGGCTGGCATGAGACACACGGCGAAGTTCGGACTCCCGTTCTCATCTTCGGTGCCGGGCATGTGGGACGGGCTCTCGTCCTGTCGCTCGCGCCCCTGCCGTATTCGATCCGCTGGCTCGACGACCGGGAGGATGCCTTTCCCTCCCATGTTCCGGCAAACGCGAAAGCGGTCCGTATGTGGGCCCCCGAGGCCGAGATTGCGGAGGCGAGGCCGGATTCGCTTATTCTGGTCATGACCCACGACCACCCCCTCGACATGGCGATCGCGGCTGCGGCCCTGAGGCGGGATTTCCCCTATGTCGGCCTGATCGGCAGCGCCACGAAGCGGGCCCGCTTCGAAAAGCGGTTCCGGGAACTCGGGATGCCAGAGGAAAAAATCCGCTCGCTCGTCTGCCCCATCGGTCTTCCCGGCATCGCGGACAAGGATCCGGCCGTCATCGCCGCCTCCGTGACGGCGCAGCTGCTGCAGGTTCGGGAACGTGGAGGCTTGGAGCGAAATCTCTCGCCTCCCGCCGCCTCAAACGATACATAAGCTCCATGAGCACCATGAAGACTGAAGACCAGCGCTACCTGGCGCGTGCCATCGAACTCTCGCGCGAGCACATGGACAAAGGGGCCGGGGGGCCCTTCGGTGCCGTGGTCGTGCGCGACGGCAAGGTTCTGGCCGAGGGCTGGAACCAGGTGACCTCATCCAACGACCCGACGGCCCATGCCGAGGTCACGGCGATCCGCCGCGCCTGCCAGGAAATCGGCGATTTCTCCCTGGAGGGTGCGACACTCTATACGAGCTGTGAGCCGTGCCCTATGTGCCTCGCCTCGGCCTATTGGGCCCGGGTGAGCCGCATCGTCTTCGCCAATACCCGGAAGGATGCGGCCGATATCGGCTTCGACGACAGCCTGATCTATGACGAGATTCCCAAACCCATCCCCGAGCGCGTCCTCCCGATGGATCACCTGCCAAGCCTGGAAGCCAAGGCCGTGTTCGACGCCTGGGCGGACAAGGAAGACAAGGTCAGGTATTAATCCGGGATTGATCTAGGTTCCGTCCGACGCCTTCTTATCTAAGCCTCACCGACATTCATCGAGACAAGCCATGCCCCGAGTCACCACGATCGTCCGCAAGCCCGCCGTGAAGGCCGACCGCGTCGTCGATACGATCAGCCTCGACCACGAAGCCCGCAACCGCCGCCATGGCGTGCTGAAGGCCGAGGGCGGGACAGAGATCCTGCTCGATCTCGACATGGAAACCACCATCAACGACGGCGATGCCCTGCGGCTGGAGGACGGTCAGCTCGTTCAAGTGAAGGCGGCGGCCGAGTCCCTGCTGGAAGTAAGGGCCGAGAATCCCTTGCGCCTCACGCGCTTGGCTTGGCACCTCGGCAGCAGCCATGGACTGGCGGAGGTCACGGCGGACGCCCTTTACGTCGAGAACAACCCGGCCATCGCCGAGCTGGTGCGCGGGCAGGGCTGCACGGCGACCCCGGTCGAGCGCCCGTTCAAACCCGAGAAGAGCGCTCCTATGTGCGATCACGACCATGGGCACCACCATCATCATGGTCATGCTCATAGCCACAGCGAGAGCCATAGCCACGCTCACTCCCACAGCCACGAGCATCATGACCATGGGCACGCTCATGCCCATGACCACAAGCATGATCACGACCATCATCACCATGACCATGCTCATCATCACGAGCACGGCCCCGGCTGCGGGTGCGGCGGCCATCACCATGACCACGGTCACAAGCACGATCACTGACCGGCTTTGATTTTTCGACGATGTCCAAAACGACCCGTGCGACCCAGGCGCTGCAGCAGGCCGGAATCCCCTTCACGATTCATGCCTACGAGTACGACGCGAATGCGGAGCGGATCGGCCTGCAGGCGGCCGAGGCCATGGGAGCCGATCCTGGTAGCGTGCTCAAGACCCTCATGGTGCTGGTGGACAACAAGCCCGCCTGCGTGATCCTGCCCTCCGACCAGGAAGTGAATCTGAAGAAGCTCGCCGCCACCCTCGACGGCAAGGCGGCCCAGATGATGAAGCCGGCCGATGCGGAGCGCATCACCGGCTACCATGTCGGGGGCATCAGCCCCTTCGGTCAGAAGAAGCGGGTCCCGACCGTGCTGGAGGAATCTGCATTGGAATATGCAGAGGTGTTCATGAACGGCGGCCAGAGAGGGCTGCAGGTCAAGCTCGACCCTCGGGCAGCGGCAGAGGTGCTGGGCGCGACTGTGGCCGGGGTGATCTAGGAACAGCGCGGCCTATTTGCCTTGTAGCTGTCATCCCCATATGAAAGGGCCTTCCTCAAGCCCTAGACCCGCTGTTTTGCTGACCATGATGCAGAAGTTTTTCACCGTAGCCCCCATGATGGATTGGACCGACCGGCATTGCCGGGCGTTCCATCGCATCCTGTCGCGCCGGGCGCAGCTTTATACGGAGATGGTCACCACGGGGGCGGTCATTCATGGACCGCGTGAGAGGCTCCTGGGCTTCAGCGAGGTCGAGCATCCCGTGGCCGTTCAGCTTGGCGGGTCCGATCCGAAGGACCTCGCGCAGGCGGCCCGGATCTGTGCCGATTTCGGCTATGACGAGATCAACCTCAATGTGGGCTGCCCGTCCGACCGGGTGCAGAACGGCCGCTTCGGAGCCTGCCTGATGCAGGAGCCGGTTCTGGTGGGCGATTGCGTGGCCGCCATGAAGGCGGCGGTATCCCTGCCGGTGACGGTGAAGTGCCGGATCGGCGTCGACGACCAGGATACGGAAGAGGCTCTGACCCGCCTGGCCGACTGCGTCGTGGCGGCGGGCTGCGACGAGCTGACGGTCCATGCCCGCAAGGCCTGGCTCAAGGGGCTTTCGCCGAAGGAAAACCGGGATATTCCGCCCCTCGACTACAGCCGGGTCTATCGCCTGAAGCAGGCACGGCCGGATCTTCCCGTCGCCATCAATGGCGGGATCAAGACATGGACCGAGATCCACGAGCATCTGAGGCATGTGGATGGGGTGATGCTGGGGCGTGTGGCTTATCACGAGCCTGAGATCTTGCTCGCGGTCGATCCCGAGCTTCATGGCGAGGAGCCACCAGTGGCCGACGGCTTCGAGGCGGTGGAGGCCTATGAGCCCTATATCGCGGCGCAACTCGCGAAAGGCGAGCGCCTTAGCAACATCACCCGCCATATGCTCGGTCTTTTCACGGGCCGTCCGGGTGCCAGAGCCTATCGTCGCCATCTGGCAACCGAGGCCGTGAAGCCGGGTGCGAATTTGAAGACGTTGCGGGAGGCCGTTGCGCATGTCTCGCGAGAAGTCGCTCCCACGGCAGCAATGGCCCTGGCTTGAACAGCGCCATTTTTGACGGGTCGGTTTGAAGGGGCTGGAGTTTAAGGCAGTCCTCTTGTCGAGTGGCGAACCAGTCAACCGCGATAATCGCCATTGCGGACAAGGCTTCCCCTCGCTCGAAGGGTTCCTTCTGTGAGGGAAAGCCAGATCCGGCGGATACAACTCACGATGCTATCGGCGGCGCATCTGGAAATCATCTCGTTGCATGATGATGCACCCTAGGGCTGCATCCTGCGCTGCAAATTGAGATGAGCTCACGGGATCGCTTGCTCCCAGGCACATGCCAAGAGACACGTTATAATTGCTTTACTATAACATTTCATATCGTAAGATCTTAACGGACACCCCGTTCGAGGGCGTCCATAAGAATGTGTACTAACGGAGGTTAGTGATGAAATTCTTTCCTAAGCCAGCATCGCTCTCGCGGATTGCGCTTCTTTGCGCAGTTCTTGGGGCTTCAGCCGCGACGCAGGCTCAAGCTTTCTTCCGTATGGATGACCGGCCACCGCCGAATGGTGCTAATGGCACCAGCCTGAATGGTCTCACGCTGAATGGCCTGACCCTGAACGGCCTTACTCTGAATGGTCTCACGCTGAATGGTCTCACGGTTAATGGCCTGACCGTGAACGGTCGCGACGTTGGTGGTCGCATCGTTCAGGATCTCTCGCCTCATGCCGTCACTCTGCCGAACGGCGAGCGCGTCGAGTTGCGCTAATCGACTCTTCCCAAAGAGGACTGGCCCCTTCGTTTCTGACGAGGGGGCCTTTCATTTTCAATGTGTCGCTTTCTGCTCCGTTGCCTTCGAATGGGCATCCTGCTCGCCGCCCTTGCCGTGCCTGCTGCAGCCCGGGAAGGGCACTTCGCTCTCGATGATCTGGATCTCACGCTTCACCTGAGCGACGGAACGGTCCTGAGGGGCGATGCGCTGATCGGCCTGACCCTCGTGGCCGGTCTGCAACCCAACGAGTTCGAGATTCATATTGACGACATCGTCCGTGGGGGCCGGCTCGCCGATCGTGGCATCACCTTCTACCGCATGTCCGTCAAGAATCCCGCAACGGGAGTGCCGCAGCCCCTATGCGATATCGATCCCGATGGCGAGCGCGCCGCCTTTGCCTTTCCGGATGGAGCGGGAGGTTTCTCCATCACCTGCACCAGCGGTGCGGAAGGCAAGTGCATTCTCTTCGGCTATCTGCCGTGGGAAACGAGAGATGGTGTTCCGCTGCGCGATCTTCATAAGGCCTGCATCCACATGCTGCGGGCCGATTATGGTGGCGATAATCGTCCCACCACCCGCAACGGCACTGCCGTGAACGTCTATGATCGTCTCGGTATTCAGCATCCCGATCCGGCGCCGGGGATGGACTTCGAGGCGGCCTGGGGGCCCGATGGCGCCGTCTGTGTTTCTCACACCCGCATCGCCGACAACATCAGCCTGGAGGAATTGGCCGAGCGTTATCCCCGGCTGCGCGGAAAGCTGGGGCCACATGTTTGTTCGGAGGATGCCGTGCGGGCCGATCCGAGAGCACTCGTCTTCAATCAATCCGTTCTGACGTGGCGCAGAGACAAGCGGTAACGAACGTCCAACGGACACCAACCGACCCGCGCATCAGCCCCGCTTCAGCGGGGCTTTTTGTTGGCACACGGTGTGCCGCACAGGTGCACCTATCGGCAACGTCTTCAGTTTTGCCGCCATCAGATGCCCGCCCGTGCCTCATAAGCTTATCCTGCCGGGATCGTCGGGTCTGCCTCGCAGGAAAGGCAACCTCGAATCGCCCGTAGAGCATTCCTTAAGAAACTCGCGATATCGAGCCTCCGCAATAACGGGCAAGCGATCGAGTGGAGATCACGGAAGAGCGGACCCGCTTTTCAACGCTGACCGGGAAGCCGGAGCGTAGGGGGGCAACCGTTAAAACAAAGCATCGTTGCGTGTGGATATTGGGGGCCATGCAATGCACGCGTGCAAAGCAACCTAGGGTTATTTACTAAAATTTTCTCAACGATAAATGAAACCAATTCAATCTGAAATAGAGCTAAATATAATTTAGCTCAACTGAAAATGAGCCGCAAAGTAAGCTTTGCAAAGATGCATAAATAACGTTGCATTTCAGGCTATGAAGTAAGGTTATTACGTGTATTTTCCTCTGCGTGAACAGGCGAACTGCCGCTGAGTCACTTCGCAGAAAAAGCAATCTAAGGGGATAAATATGCGTATTCAGTCTTGCTTTCCGATTATCGTTGTCGCATTCGGCCTTTCGGTAGCCTCTGGTGCAAGTGCGGTTGAGATAACGAACGGCCTGAGCACGAACGGCCTGAGCACGAACGGCCTGAGCACGAACGGCCTGAGCACGAACGGCCTGAGCACGAACGGCCTGAGCACGAACGGCCTGAGCACGAACGGCCTGAGCACGAACGGCCTGAGCACGAA
>NZ_JBFRGW010000019.1:0-83143 GCF_052115545.1 Microvirga sp. 2MCAF35 | reverse complement strand
ATCAGCGCCTCAGAGCCGCCGGGAAGCCCTTCAAACTCGCCATCGTGGCCACCATGCGAAAGTTCATCACCATCCTCAACGCCATCACCCGGGACGACACGCTCTTCCGATACCCCTAAACGACAGTTGCTTGTCCCGGCCATCCCGATAGGAAAGGCGCGGCGCTCTCCAGAAGCGAGATCACCGGCACAAGGCCGGTGATGACGTGGTGGGGTTTATCGAGGGCATTGGTCGAGTGATCAGACGCGGGTGCCACTCAACGGGTTTCCCTCATCCCACCCGTAGCTGACCGTATCGAATCGCATCGCCCGCGCATCGACCATCAGCAGGCGCCCCACGAGGCTCTCGCCGAAGCCGATGATCTCCCGGATCACCTCCAAGGCCATCAGGCTACCCATGATTCCGGCCAGTGCTCCGAGGATGCCGGCCTCCGCGCAGGTCGGGATCGCGCCGGCTGGAGGCGGGGACGGGAAGAGGCAGCGATAGGTGGGGTTCGGCCGGCCGTCGGGGCCGTTCTCATGAGCCCGGATCGTGGTGAGAGAGCCGTCGAACTGGCCCAGAGCCGCCGTCACCAGGGGCTTCTTCTCGAAAAAGCAGGCATCCGACACCGCATAGCGGGTGTCGAAATTGTCCGATCCGTCGGCCACGATATCGTAGCGGCCGATCAGGTCCCGGGCGTTGTCGGGCGTGAGCCGGGTCAGACAGGGCTCGACCGTCACATGCGGGTTGAGGCGCCCGACCGCCTCCGCCGCGCTCTCCGCCTTGGGTCGGCCGACATCCGGCGTGGAATGGATCACCTGCCGCTGCAGGTTGGAGAGGCTCACCGCGTCGTCATCGACGATGCCGATTGTGCCGATCCCGGCTGCGGCGAGGTACTGGATCAAGGGAGCGCCCAAGCCGCCAGCCCCAATCACGAGCACGCGAGCGGCCTTCAGTTTCAGCTGTCCCGGCCCGCCCACGTCGCGCAGAACGAGGTGGCGGGCATAGCGGTCGATTTCGTCGGATGTGAGAGCCATGTCATGACCTTACGGGAATGGGTTTAGCTATCAACCATTCCTTGAAGGGAAATAACATGCTGTCTTGACAGGGGCCTTGGCGTTGTGACCCTTGCCATGCCATCGTCATGGGGCAACCGGCACCAAGCCGGCGTCTAACAGGGAACAAAGCCGATGACAGTAACCAAGTTCGGCCTCGCACTCGCGGGCCTCGCCTTCTCCGCCTCGGCTGCCTTCGCGCAGCAGGCGGCCTTCAAGCCCGCGGTCGTGTACGATCTCGGCGGCAAATTCGACAAATCCTTCAACGAGGGCGTTCATACGGGCGCCGAGAAGTTCAAGAAGGACACCGGCACCGATTACCGCGATTTCGAGCCGCAGAACGACGCCCAGCGCGAGCAGGCCCTGCGCCGCTTTGCCCGTGACGGTTTCTCGCCCATCGTGGCCGTCGGCTTTTCCCAGGAAACAGCTCTGAAGAAGGTCGCCGAGGAGTTCCCGAAGACGCAGTTCGCCATCATCGACGCCGTCGTCGAGAAGCCGAACGTGGAATCGATCGTGTTCAAGGAGCACGAGGGCTCGTTCCTGGTCGGCCTCCTGGCGGCCCAGGCCTCCAAGTCCGGCAAGGTCGGCTTCGTGGGCGGCATGGACATCCCGCTCATCCGCAAGTTCGCCTGCGGCTACGCCCAGGGCGTGAAATACGCCAAGAAGGACGCCGAGGTGTTCCAGAACATGACCGGCACCACGGGTGCGGCGTGGAACGATCCGGTGAAGGGCGGCGAGCTCGCCAAGAGCCAGATCGATCGCGGCGCCGACGTGATTTATCATGCGGCCGGCGGCACGGGCGTGGGCGTGCTGCGCGCCACTGCCGATGCGGGCAAGCTCGGCATCGGCGTCGACTCGAACCAGAATGCCCTGCATCCCGGCAAGGTCCTGACCTCCATGGTCAAGCGCGTGGACGTGGCGACCTACAATGTCTTCGACCAGGCCAAGAAGGGCTCGTTCAAGGGCGGTCTTCAGGTTCTCGGCCTCAAGGAAGACGGCGTGGCCTGGGCGCTCGACGACAACAACAAGTCTCTGATCACCCCCGACATGAAGGCTGCCGTCGACAAGGCCGCCGAAGGCATCAAGTCCGGCTCCATCCAGGTGCATGACTACATGTCGGATTCCAAGTGCCCGATGTAAGATGAAGCATGTTTTGGCCGCAGACCCGCAAAGGCCTGCGGCCGAATCTTTTTCGACCGAGTTTTGTTTTTCCGATAAGATCCGGCTCTCGTTTTCGTAATCGCCGGCAGACAATTTGAGGCCGATGTCCCCCGCCATTGAACTCATTGCCATCAACAAGAGCTTCGGCGCCGTTCACGCCAATAAGGACGTGAACCTGAGCGTGGAGCGCGGCACCATCCACGGCATCGTCGGCGAGAACGGCGCGGGCAAGTCGACCCTCATGTCGATCCTGTACGGCTTCTACGAGGCGGATTCCGGCGAGGTCCGCGTCAACGGTAAAGCTATCTCCATCCGGTCTCCCAATGATGCCATCCATGCCGGGATCGGCATGGTTCACCAGCACTTCATGCTGGTCGAGCCCCTGAGCGTCGTCGACAACGTGATGCTCGGCGCCGAGGGCGGCGCCATGCTGCGCGCGGGCGAGGCCAAGGCGCGGGCCGAACTCGCGCGGCTCGCCAGGGATTACGGTCTGGAGATCGACGTGGACGCCATTGTGGGCGACCTGTCCGTTGGCCTGCAGCAGCGCGTTGAGATTCTGAAGGCCCTCTATCGCGGCGCGGATATCCTCATTCTCGACGAACCCACCGCCGTGCTCACGCCGGCGGAAGCCGATGCGCTGTTCGAGCTGCTCCGCTCGCTCAAGGAGCAGGGCAAGACCGTCATCCTCATCACGCACAAGCTGCGCGAGATCATGGCGATCACCGACCGCGTTTCCGTCATGCGGCGCGGCGAGATGGTGGCGAGCGTCGAGACCGCCGACACCTCGCCGCCGGAGTTGGCGGAGCTGATGGTGGGACGCCGCGTGCTCCTGCGCGTCGAGAAGGCGGAAAAGACGCCCGGTGCGCCGCTGCTCGAAATCGGCGATCTGACGGTCATCGATTCCCGCGGCGTGGTGCGCGTGGCGAACGCGTCCTTCACGGTTCGCGCGGGCGAGATCGTCGGCATCGCGGGCGTCGCCGGCAACGGCCAGAGCGAATTGCTGGAAGCCATCGCCGGCATGCGCCAGCCGGCGCTCGGCTCGATCCGGCTCGAGGGACGGGATATTCCGTCCTCGGAGCATAACCCGCATCGCATGCGCCAGCTCGGCCTGCTGCACGTGCCGGAGGACCGGCTGCGCATGGGGCTCGTTCCCGCCTTTCCGGCTTTCGAGAGCGCCATCCTCGGCTTCAGCGACGAGCCTCGGCTCGGCCGCGGTCCGATCCTCGACCATGACCGCCTCGTTGCGGATCTCGAGAGGAAGATGGAGCAATACGATGTGCGTCCGCCTGCGCCGCGGCTGAAGTCCTCGAAATTTTCCGGAGGCAACCAGCAGAAGATCGTGCTGGCGCGCGAGATCGAGCGTAACCCTAAGGTGCTGCTCGTCGGCCAGCCGACGCGCGGCGTCGATATCGGGGCGATCGAGTTCATTCACCGTCGCCTGATCGCCTTGCGCGACGCGGGCGTCGCCATCCTGCTCGTCTCGGTGGAACTCGACGAGATCATGAATCTCTCCGACCGCATCCTCACCATGTGCGGCGGCAGGATCACCGGCGAGCGCAAGGCTTCCGAGACCAACGAGCAGGACCTCGGTCTGCTCATGGCCGGCGTGACGGACGAGGCCGCATGATGCAACCACGACTGACCCTCGTTACACTCGGTGTCGCCGATCTCGCGAAGTCCCGCGCCTTCTACGAGGCCTGGGGCTGGAAGGCGTCTTCTGCGAGCCAACCCAGCGTCGCCTTCTTCCAGGCGAACGGCTTGGCGCTTGGTCTGTTCGGCCGCGCCGACCTTGCAAAGGATGCAGGCGTCGAGGACACGCCCACCGGCTTTACTGCCATCACGCTCGCCTACAACGCGCGCTCCAAGGAGGAGGCCGACGAGGTCTATGCGTTGGCCGTGAAGGCCGGCGCGCGTCCCGTCAAGCCGCTGCACGATGTATTCTGGGGCGGCTATTCGGGTTACTTCGCCGATCCCGACGGGCATCTCTGGGAAGTGGCCTGGAACCCGTTTTTTCCTCTTGATGAGCAGGGTCACATGTTCCTGCCGGATTCTCAGACGTGAGTGCTCCTCTCGACCTGCCCAAATGGGCCGACACGGTTCTCGTGCCCGCCATCTCCGTGGTGGCGGCTTTTCTCGTCGCCGGTCTCGTTGTGCTCGGCATCGGCGAAAATCCGCTCTCGGCGACGCGCTACCTGATCCAGGGCAGCCTCGGCACCGGGGAGGGGCTCGGCTTCACCCTGTTCTACATGACCGACTTCATCTTCGTCGGGCTGGCGGTCGCGGTTGCTTATCACGCCGGGCTGTTCAATATCGGCGGCGAAGGGCAGGCAACCCTTGCGGGCCTTGGCATCGCGCTCGTTCTCAACAACCTGACCTTCCTGCCGGGCTTCCTGCTGATCCCGCTTGGCATTCTGGGAGCGGCCGCTTTCGGCGCTGCCTGGGCGGCGGTTCCCGGTTATCTCCAGGCGAAGCGCGGCAGTCACATCGTCATCACGACGATCATGTTCAATTGGCTCGCCAGCGTGCTGATCGTCTATCTGCTCGTGAACGTGCTGCGCGAGCCGCAATCGATGAACCCGGAAACGCGCGCCTTCCCGGAAGCAGCGAACATTCCCTTCATGCATGACGTCTTCGCCGCCTTCGGCATCGAGATCCCAGCCTCGCAGCTCAACCTCACGCTGGTACTGGCCCTGGCGGCATCCTATTTCGTGTGGCTTCTCATCTACCGCTCGCGCCTGGGCTACGCGATCCGCGTCGTCGGTTCCAATCCCACGGCGGCGGTCTATGCGGGCATCTCGCCCGCGCGCATCATCATCATCGCGATGGTCATCTCCGGCGCGTTGGCGGGTGGCCTCGCGGTCAATGAACTCATGGGCTATCAGCACCGCCTGCTGCTCGAATTCACCTCCGGCTACGGCTTCGTCGGCATCGCGGTGGCGCTCATGGGGCGCGCGCACCCGGTTGGCATCATCCTGGCCTCGCTCCTCTTCGGCATTCTCTATCAGGGCGGCGCGGAGCTGGCCTTCGAGCAGCCGGCCATCACCCGTGACATGGTGGTGGTGATCGGCGGCATCATCATCCTGTTCGCGGGTGCCCTCGACGGATTGTTCCGGCGCGCCGTGGCGCACCTGTTCGCGCGCCAGAAACTGGCGAGGGCCTGAGCCATGGAACCCGGCAATCTCGTCGCGATCTTCGACTCGGCCCTGCGGCTCTCGATTCCGCTTCTCGCCGCCTGTCTGGCCGGGCTCTGGTCCGAACGCTCCGGCGTCGTGGATATCGGCCTCGAAGGCAAGATGCTGGTGGCGGCCTTCGCGGCCGCAGCGGCAGCCTATGCCTTCGGCTCGGCCTGGATCGGCCTGATCGCCGGCATCGGAGCATCGGTGGTTTTCGGCCTCATCCATGGTTTCGCGTCCATCAGCCAGCGCGGCAACCAGATCGTGTCCGGCGTCGCCATCAATATGCTGGCCGCCGGACTCACCGCCATCGTGGGCAATGCCTGGTACAACCAGGGCGGACGCACGCCGCCGCTGGAGGGAGATCAGCGCTTCGGTGATGTGCTTTTCGGCCATTCGGCACTGGTCTATGTTGTGCTGCTCGCCGTGCCGCTCACCTGGTTCGTGCTGGGGCGCACCCGCTTCGGCCTTCGCCTGCGCGCCGTCGGTGAGAACCCGGCCGCTGTCGATACGGCGGGTATCTCGGTCACGGGCCTGCGCTACACCGCCGTCATCATCGGAGGCGTTCTCTGCGGTATCGGCGGAACCTATCTCTCCGTCGGGCAGTCGGCGGGCTTTTTGAACAACATGACGGCCGGCAAGGGCTTCATCGCGCTCGCCGCGCTCATCTTTGCCAAGTGGCGGGCGTGGCCGGCTCTCGGCGCCTGCATCCTCTTCGGGCTGCTCGACGCCGTCGCCATCCGGCTGCAGGGCATTTCCCTGCCGGGTATCGGCGAGGTGCCGGTTCAGGCCATCCAGGCTCTGCCCTATCTCATGACCGTCATCCTGCTCGCAGGCGTCATCGGCAAGGCGATCCCGCCGCGGGCTGCGGGCGTACCCTATGTGAAGGAGCGCTGAGCATGGCATCGTTGGACACCCTGTTCGAGGCCGCCAAGGCGATCCAGGCCAAGGCCTACGCGCCTTATTCGCGCTTCAAGGTCGGCGCTGCCATCGCCACGCCTGGCGGCAGGATCTTCACCGGTTGCAACGTGGAGAATGCGGCCTACCCGGTCGGCTCCTGCGCGGAAGCGAGCGCCATATCGGCCATGATCGCGGCCGGCGAGAGCCGCATCGCGGCAATCGTCGTGATGGGCGAAGGCGAGCACCTCGTCACCCCCTGCGGCGGCTGCCGCCAGCGCATCCGCGAATTCGCCGCTCCCGATACGCCCATTCACATCGCGGGTCCCGAGGGGATCCGTAAACGCTTCACGCTCGACGAGCTGTTGCCCTTTTCCTTCGGGCCGGACAACTTGACGGATCGTTGAGTTCGGTCCGGGATCGACTGCGACAATGAGAGGAAGGCCCGTGGTTCGGGCCTGAAACGATGACGATGCACCAGATGATTCAAGAGGCGGCCGCGTTCGTGCGCGCCCGTGGCTTCGACGGCCATTTCGATGCGGCTTTCGTGCTCGGCACGGGGCTCGGCACTCTCGTCGACGAGGTCACCGATGCGGTGAGCCTGCCTTATGCGGAGATCCCGCACTTCCCGAAAAGCGGCGTTTCCGGCCATGCGGGCAAGCTCGTCGCCGGCACGCTCGAAGGCAAGCGGGTGCTGCTGTTCCAGGGACGCGCGCATTATTACGAGACGGGCGATGCGGGGGCGATGCGCCTGCCTGTCGCTTTCGTGAAGGAACTCGGCATTCCGGTGCTGGTCGCCACCAACGCGGCAGGCTCCGTGCGTGCGGACATCCGCCCCGGAAGCCTCGTGGCGATCAGCGATCACCTCAATCTCTCGGGCGGCAATCCGCTGCTGCGCGATCACACGGAAGGCCGCTTCGTCTCGCTCACCAATGCCTATGACGCGGATCTGCGCCAAGTGCTGCAGCGTGCCGCGAAGAACAGCGGCATCGTGCTGCCCGAAGGCATCTATGCCTGGCTGTCCGGCCCGAGCTTCGAAACGCCGGCGGAGATCAAGATGGTGCAGATTCTGGGCGGCGATCTCGTCGGTATGTCCACGGTGCCGGAGGTGATCCTCGCGCGCTACTACGGCCTGAAGGTCGCTGCCATCTCGGTCGTCACGAACCTCGCGGCGGGAATCGAAGGCGCTTCGCCCTCGCATCAGGAAACCAAGGACACGGCGGCGGAAGCTTCAGAGAAGTTCAAGCGTCTCATCCGGTCCTTCGTTGCGGAGCTGTCCCATGTCTGATGCGCAAATAGCGACTCGCGCCCTGCGCAGTCTCGATCTCACCGACCTCAATGAGACCTGCAATGATCAGGCCATCGACGCGCTCTGCAAGAAAGCGCTCGACCCGCGCGGGCCGGTGGCTGCCGTGTGCGTGTGGCCGCAATTCGTGAAACGGTCGCAGGAGAATCTCCGGGGCTCGCCCGTGCGCATCGCCACAGTGGTGAACTTTCCCGCCGGTGGCGAGGATGTGAGCCGCGTCATGGACGACACGCAGGAGGCGCTCTCCGACGGCGCCAACGAGATCGATCTCGTGCTGCCCTATGAGGCTTTGCGCCGGGGCGATGTTGCCGTTGCCTCCGAGATGGTGGAGGCCGTGCGCGACCTCGTCGATCAGGGGCGTCTGCTCAAGGTCATCCTGGAAACGGGCGAGCTGAAGGATCCGAAGCTGATCGAGGCGGCAAGCCGTCTCGCCATCGACGCGGGCGCGGACTTCATCAAGACCTCGACCGGCAAGACGCCGGTTTCGGCGACGCCCGAGGCCGCTGAGATCATGCTCAATGCCATCAAGGCTTCCGGCAAGCCCGTCGGCCTCAAGCCCTCCGGCGGCATCCGCACCGTGGCCGACGCGAAGATCTATCTCGATCTCGCGGACCGCATTATGGGGCCGGGTTGGGCGACGCCGCGGACATTCCGCATAGGGGCGAGCAGCGTCTACGACACGCTCATCGCCGCCATCGAAGGACGGGCCGGAACGGCGGCCACCGGAACATATTGACATGACGCTTCTTCCGCAGGAAATCATCCGCCACAAGCGCGATGGCGGCACCCTCGATCCTGAGCATATCGAGCACTTCATCCAAGGCCTCACGGCGGGCCGGGTCACCGAGGGCCAGGCGGCATCCTTCGCCATGGCCATCTTCTTCCGGGGCCTCTCCGTGCCGGAGCGCGTGGCGCTCACGCGCGCGATGATGAATTCCGGCACGGTGCTCACCTGGGATCTGCCGGGTCCGGTGCTCGACAAGCACTCGACCGGCGGCGTCGGCGATACGGTCAGTCTCGCGCTCGGTCCTGCCGTCGCGGCCTGCGGCGGCTACGTGCCGATGATCTCCGGTCGGGGCCTCGGCCATACGGGCGGCACTCTCGACAAGTTCGATTCCATTCCCGGCTATGTGACGCAGCCCGATATCGACACGTTCCGGCGCGTCACGCGCGAAGTGGGCTGCGCCATCATCGGCCAGACGGCCGATCTCGCACCGGCGGACAAACGCCTCTACGCCATCCGCGATGTGACGGCGACGGTGGAATCCATCGATCTCATCACCGCGTCCATTCTCTCGAAGAAACTGGCCGCCGGGCTGCAGGGCCTCGTGATGGACGTGAAGTTCGGCTCCGGCGCCTTCATGGACAATGCCGAGGATGCGCGAAAGCTCGCCGAGAGTCTGGTGCTCGTTGCCAACGGAGCAGGCCTGCCCACGAGCGCGCTTCTCACCGACATGAACGAGTCCCTGGCTTCCGCCGCCGGCAACGCGGTCGAGATGGCCTATGCGGTCGATTACCTGACGGGCCGCCGCCGCGAAAAGCGCTTCCATGCGGTGACGGTGGAACTCTCCGCCGAGATGCTGCTGCTCGGCAAGCTCGCCGCGACCATCGAGGATGCGCGCGAAAAAATCGAGCATGCGATTGCTTCCGGCAAGGCGGCCGAGGTTTTTCAGCGCATGGTCACGGCGCTGGGTGGCCCAGGCGATTTCCTGGAAAGGCACAAGACGCACCTGCAGGCGGCTCCCGTCGTGCGCGCCATTCACGCCGAGCGCTCCGGGACCGTACAGAAGGTCGCCGCGCGTGGTATCGGCGTTGCCGTCGTTGCCCTCGGCGGCGGCCGCACCCGGCCGCAGGATCCGATCGACCATGCGGTAGGCCTGACGGAACTCGCGGCCATCGGCGAGGCCGTCGATGCCTCGCGTCCGCTCGCCATGGTGCATGCGCGCAGCGAGGAGGCCGCAGAGGCGGCGGCACGCGCCGTTCGCGCCGCCTACACCATCGGTGACGGCAAGGCCGCTCCCGGACCCGCCATCCTGGAACGGATCGGAGCAACTGCATGAGCCTTCTCGTTGCCGTCACCTGGGAGGCGCAGCCCTGGGTCGAGCGCTTCACCCGGCATCTGCCTGACCGGGACATCATCGTGCTGGGCGAGGATTTCGACCGGAGCGCCGTTCGCTACGTTGCGACCTGGGGGCCGAAGCCCGGGAGCCTGTCCGGCCTGCCCAACCTTCGAGCGATCTTCTCGCTCGGCGCAGGCGTCGATCACCTGATGAGTTATCCGGACCTGCCGGATGTGCCCATCGTGCGCGTGGCGCAGGACGACCTGACCCATCGCATGAGCGAATACATGGTGCTGCACTGCCTCATGTATCTGCGCGAGCAGCGCCGCTTCGACGAGGACCAGAAGGCCAAGCGCTGGAACCCCGATCGTGCTCCGCCGATTGCCGGGGATCTGCGTGTCGGCATCATGGGTTTCGGCGTGCTCGGTCAGGATGCGGCGCGCAAGCTCAAGGTGATGGGCTTCGACGTGGCCGGCTGGAGCCGCACGCCGAAATCCGTCGAGGATTTTGAGATCTATGCGGGCGAAGAGGGCCTGACGTCCTTCCTCAACCGCACCGACATCCTCATTGTCCTCGTGCCGCTCACGTCCGAGACGAAGGGCATTCTCAACCGCTCCCTGTTCGAAAAACTCGCGCGCGACAGCAGGCTCGGCGGACCGATCCTGATCAATGCGGGACGCGGCAAGCTGCAGGTGGAAGCCGATATTCTTGCCTGTCTCGACGACGGAACCTTGACGGCCGCAACACTCGACGTGTTCGAGACCGAGCCTCTGCCGGAGAGTTCACCGCTCTGGACGCACCCGCGCGTGACGATCACCCCGCACAATTCCGCGACGAGCGAACCGGAAGCGACAGCACGCTACATCGCGCAGCAGATCCGCCGCCATGAGGCCGGGGAGACGTTCGAGAACGTGGTGGATAAGAAGCGCGGGTATTGAGGCTATGGGGTGTCAAACCACCCCATATCCCTTCAACCCATCCCACAACAGCTTGAGAGCTGTCACGGCAAGCAGACTGTAGCAGATACGATACAGCTGCTTCTGGTCGAGCCGCTCATGCAACTGAAAGCCGGCCCATACGCCAAATGGAATGAAGGGCAGGCAGAGCAGCATCAGGCTCCAGAGTTCGGAGGTGGGCTGAGCGAGCGCCAGCCATGGCAGAGCCTTCATCAGGTTGCCGGCGGCAAAGAAGCTGCTGGTCGTGCCGGCATAAACCGCCTTGGGGAGGCCAAGCGGCAGAAGATACATTGCGACGGGCGGGCCCCCTGAATGCGCCATCATCGATGTGATGCCCGAGGTAGTTCCGGCGAGCACCGCTTTCACCTTGGAGCGGGGCTGCTGCACGACTTGACCTCCGCCACGAAACCACAGAGTCGTAAAGGCTAAAGTGATTAGTGCGATGAGAATGGCGACGGCGTTTCGGTCTGTCACTTTCAGTAACATGAAGCCGAGAGCCGTGCCGCAGGCGAGGCTTGGAAGAAGCAGGAATAGGTCGATTCTCGACCAAGTCTTGGGGCGCCAAAAATAGAGCGCGACCACGTCCATCAGCACGAAAAGAGGTGCCAGCAGCGCACCTGCGGTGATGGGATCCATCACGAGCGACAAGACCGGAATGCCGATGATGGCGAGACCACCGCCAAATGCTCCCTTTATGAAGGCGATGACGAAGACGCCGAGCGCGACGATCAGAAGGAGAGAGAAATCAGGAAAGACCATCAAAGATGCTTGATCGAACTGATCGGCCCGTAGCTCGTCCGGCGGATGCGCTCTTCGGCAGTCGACAACGGCTCGATCATCACGGTCATGCTGTGGCCGGTGGCGTGGATGAAGTTCGTCTCGTCCATCATCAGGCCCACATGGCCCTTCCAGAACACGAGGTCGCCGCGCCTGAGGCCGCTCAGATCGGGCTTTATTTCGACGGCCGTGCCGAGCTCACGCTCCTGCATGTCGCTGTCGCGCGGGGCCTTGATGCCGGCGGCGGTCAGAACGGTCTGGGCCAGCCCCGAGCAGTCGATGCCGAGGCTCGTCTTGCCGCCCCAGAGATAGGGCGTGTGCAGGAAGCGTTCGGCCACGCCCACGTAATCGGTCTCGAAGACGTCGAGGTCGCTCAGGTGCGCGGCGAAGACCCAGCCGCCGGTGGCGAGGCGCGCGTAATTGCCTTCCGTTTCCGTGACGGCGACCTTGGAGTTCAGCGTCAGGTAATCCTGGAAAGGAAGCTTCAGGTTGGGACCCGGATAGACGAAGGTGCGGACGGCGCAGACCTTGTGGGTCGGCGCCAGACCCGCCTCGCCGAGAGCCTCGCTCGGCAGATAGCCCACATAGCCGTCATGGTGGAGCTGTACCCAGGCCCAGCCTTCGTGCTCGTCGTAGACGGTCACGCTTTCCCCGAAGATCGCCTGCGTGTCCACCGGCGCTTCGCGGGATGGGTGGCGGTGCAAGGGCGAGAAGGTCGCGACGACGCGCTTGACCGTGCCGGCCGTGAAGCGATCGGCAGTGACCTGCCCGCGCAGGCGCTCATCGGCGAGATCCTCACGGAAGGGCGTGATGCGGCGGTCGAAACTCATCGGGGCAGCTCCTGAACATTCATGCCGTTTCCTAATCTCTTGGACGCAATAATGCTACCGGCTTAGGAGCCGTAGCGTTCCTTGAGGAGAGCATACATCGCGCGCGCCGCCTGAACCTCGCCGCCTTCGGGGCGTCCCGGCTTGGTCGAGCTGTTCCAGGCGAAGATGTCGAAATGCACATGGGCTTTGGCGGCCGACACGAAGCGGCGCAGGAACAGGGCCGCGGTGATCGACCCGCCCATCGGCCCGCCGGTGTTGTTCATGTCGGCGAACTTGGAATCGAGCTGGCTCTGATAGGGCGCCCAGAGCGGCATGCGCCACACGGGGTCGTTCACGCTCAAGCCGTGGCGGGCGATGTCGGCGGCGAGCGCATCGTCATCGGTGTAGAAGGGCGGCAGCTCGGGGCCGAGCGCCACGCGGGCCGCGCCCGTGAGGGTCGCGAAATCGACGAGCAGGTCCGGGCTCTCCTCGTCCGCCAGCGCCAGGGCATCGGCCAGGATCAGCCGGCCCTCCGCGTCCGTGTTGCCGATCTCGACGCTGATGCCCTTGCGGCTCGGCAGAATGTCGCCGGGACGGAAGGCGTTGCTGGAGATGGAGTTCTCGACGGCGGGAATGAGCACGCGCAGGCGCACGGGAAGCTTCGCGTCCATGATCATGGAGGCGAGCGCGAGGGTCGCTGCCGCCCCGCCCATGTCCTTGCGCATGAGCAGCATGGACGAGGCGGGCTTGATGTCGAGGCCGCCGGTATCGAAGGCGACGCCCTTGCCGACGAGCGTGACGCGCGGCGCATCCGCCTTGCCCCAGGTAAAATCGATGAGACGCGGCGGAATGGCCGATGCACGGCCGACCGCATGGATCATCGGAAAGTTCTGCTTGAGCAGATCGTCGCCGACGATGCTGGTGAAGGAAGCGCCGTGCTTCTCCGCGAGCTGGCGCGCCGCCGCCTCGATGCTGTCGGGACCGAGATCGTTGGTCGGCGTGTTGACGAGATCGCGGCTCGTCGCGACTGCGTTCGCGATGTGCGAGACTTCCTCGGCATCGACGCCCTTCGGCGTCACGAGGCGAACGGATTTTTCGCGGCGTGTGCGGTAACGGCTGAAGCCGTAGCTGCCGAGCAGCCAGGCGAGCGTGGCGAGCGTCGGGTCCGGCGCATCCGTCTCGAAACGATAGACGCCGTCCGGCAGGAGGGTCGGAAGCTTTCCGACGAGGAATGGATCGTTGTGCCTTGCATCCGCCCCGTTGAGGCCGAAGACGACGCCCATGAGGCCGCCATCGGCATCCGGCAGCAGGCAATGGCTCCCGGCCTTGCCCTCGAAGCCCTGCGCCTTCGCGAAGCCCTGCGCCAGTTGCGGGAGCCGTTCTGCGATGTCCGGCCATGTCTGCTCGGTCACGAGCCAGATCGGCTTCGAGGCATCGTTCGCGGAGGCGAGGAGAGGATGGGGCATCGGCTTTGACCTAACGGTGGAAGAATTGGGAGCGTTTAACAGGTTGATGTCATGCACATCAACCGATCGCATGCTCGCGCACGATGCGCGCGAGACCTGCGATCAGGGCCTGCTGCATATCCTTCGTCCTCGCCTCGATGCCGTGGCGCTTGAGGGCGTGGATGTAGAGTTCCGCGCGCTCCGGTGCGGCCAAGATGGTGATGGAGGAGGGGCGGCCGAACTGCGACAGCGCGCCGTTGATCTCGTCGCCCGTCAGCAGACCGGAGAGGTAGGGCGCGAGCAGATTGCTGTTCATCCGGCCCGAGACCACGGATGCGCGGGCGCTGAACAGGAGATGCAGCAGACCGACCCGGTTCCCGCCGCTGTTGCGGTCCGCAGCATCGAGGCCGAGATCGAAGCCCTTCGGGTCTTCCGGTTCGGTGGCCGGGCGGCCGATCATGGAATGCTCGCGCAAGAGCGCGTACATCTCGCCGGTCATGTAGGTGGCGAAGCGCTCGATGCGCCCGTTCTTCATCTCGATCCATTTCGGATGCGTGCCGGCCGAGCAGATCAGCCCGTTCTCGATACCGGCGCCGAGAACCAGCGTCTCCTCGCCGCGCATCACGTCGGCGGCGCCGGGCGCGGGTTCGCAGAACAGGCCGGGAATGATGTAGCCCTTGTGGCCGTTCTCCAGGTCCACGGGAGCGAGCGCCCGGGCGATTTCGGCCGGACCCGCGGGGCAGACGGCATAGGGCGCCTCGACCCAGCCCTCGCGGCTTCCCACCATGCCGACGAGAAGAACCGGAGCGTCCGGCTCCGCCTTCAGCCAATGTCCGCACTGGCGCAGGAACACATCGCGATGCTGGCCCTTTTTCAGGGCCGACACGCCCTCATCCGACGAGACCTGGTCGAGGATGGTCTCGTTCTCGATCAGATAGCCACGAAAGCGGGTCGTTCCCCAATCGGCGACGATGAAGCGCAAGGCGATGATCCCTGATTAACGCGTTCCGTACATGCGGTCGCCGGCATCGCCCAGTCCCGGCACGATATAGCCGTGGTCGTTGAGGCGCTCGTCGATGGAAGCGGTCCAGATATGCACGTCGGGGTGCGCGCCGCGCAGCTTCTCGATGCCCTCGGGGGCGGCAAGCAGGCAGACGAAGCGCAGGTCCTTGGCGCCGCGCTCCTTCAGCCGGTCGATGGCCGCGACGGCCGAGTTCGCGGTCGCCAGCATCGGGTCGAGCACCAGCACCATACGATCGGCGAGATCGGACGGGGCCTTGAAATAATATTCGACGGCCTGGAGCGATTCCGGATCACGGTAGAGACCGATATGGGCGACGCGGGCTGCGGGAACCAGCGTGAGCATCCCGTCGAGGAAGCCGACGCCCGCGCGCAGGATAGGGGCGAAAACGAGCTTCTTGCCGGCGATCTGCGCGCCTTCCATCCTGGTCATCGGAGTCTCGATCTCGATGCGCTCCATGGGCAGGTCGCGGGTGACCTCGTAGCAGAGCAGCATGCCGATCTCGTTGAGGAGCTGGCGGAAGCCCTTCGTCGAACGCTCCTTGTCCCGCATCAGGGTCAGCTTGTGCTGAACCAGCGGATGATCGACCACCGTGACGCCCTGCATGTTTTTATCCTCTTTGATCGTCGTATGCTGATTCATCTAAAGCATCGGACGTGAATGCGAAGCCATCCGATGCTTCAAGGTTTTGGTTTCGCGCATCTTTACACGCAAAACCGGTTCCCACCTTTGCGTTCGATGCTCTAGAGCTGTTTCCACTGACGTGGAATCAGCCCTCTTCTTCGTCGTGCCGCATTTTTTGACGGTGAACCGGATCCACTTCACAGAAAAATGCTCTAGAACACCGTCCCGTCGCTGATCACGTTGAGAGGGGGCTGGCCGTCGCCGCGCTTCTCCTTCGCGAGCCTGCGTCCCGTCGCCCAGGTGCCGCCTTCCAGCACCTTGGCGAGAGGGAAATCCTCCGCGGCGAATCCTAGCTTCGTGCGGATCGGTTCGGCAATGCGGTCGAGAAGGGCCACGGTCAAGGCGCGCCATTCCACGACGAGCTCTGAATCGACCGTGTGGGAGCGGGTTGCATCCGCCGGATCCTTCAGGACGATCACGCCGGTGTCGAGAAACAGCCCGCCATTGCGATATTCGGGAAGGCCGGTGAGACCGTCGATGTCGGTCACGGTGAAGCCCGCCCATTCGAGCGGCTCGATCAGGGAATAGGAGAGCCACTGGGAGAGCTTGTGGAAGGGGATCAACCCCTTCGTGACGTCCGGCGCGTCGACAAGGGGATGGCGCCAGGTGTCGCCTAGATCGATGCCGCCGAGCGTGATGCGGCCCGGCCAGATAGGCCCGAGATGGGTGAGGAGCGCGTCCAGGATCGCGGTCGCCTTGATATTCCCGTCCTCCGCGGTCGCGGCGATGATGTCGACGAGACCGCCCGGGCGGGGATCGTCGACCTGACCGAAAATGTCGGGATTCGTCGCGACGACGCGGCCGAGACGGTTGAGCAGGGCCGCGCGGCCCTCGAGACCGACGAGCGGATTGTTGGCTGAAACCTGGAAGCCTTCGGCCAGATCCTCGGGCGCGAGCGTCATCAGCACGTCGGCGTCGACCCGGAACGGATTCTCCGGGTTGCTGGAAAAGGCGCCGCTGACGAACATGTCGAAGCTTGCGACAGCCAGGCCTTCGGACCGGATATAGGTTTCGCCCGTGCGGCCTTCCTCGTAGCGCCACTGCGCCCCCGCGCCCGCATCGAGCAGGACGGACACGATGGCGAGATCGAAGGCGGCTCGGGCCATGTCGGCGGCGGTGTCCCAGGGCGCGCCGTGCATCACCGCGTCCCAGCGGTCGTGGCCGCCGGCGGAGAAATGGCGCCAGCGGGCATGGAAGGGGATGTCGAGCGACGGATAAGCCTCGCGGATCGTCTTCACGACCTCGTCGGCGCAAGCCTCCAGGCGGTCGAGATCGACCGTGAAATGCCGGAGGCGGCCCTCAAGCCCGGCCTGCAGGAGTTGGTGCGACCGTTCGCGCACTGCCGCGGCAGTCAGCAGGCTTCGGGCGGCTTTGGTCTCGGAAGACAATTCAGGCTGGTCCGTCACGCAAGGCTCCGCTGCTTTCCTGTCGAGAGCGATAGCATAGTATCGGCCGAGCGCAGCATCCCGGCGCCCGGCCGTTTGACGAGAAGGTTAAAAGCCAAGCGTCAGAACCGCTCCAGGTCGCGGCCCTTCACCTGCGTCAGCTCGGCCGGATCGGGCGCGCCGTCCGGCGTGTAGTAGCCGGCAGCCTTCTTGGCTTCCAGCTCCACCTGCGCATCCGGCGGCACGAGCTCGGCCGGAATCGGCACGCGCTCCACCACCTCGATGCCGGAGCCGGTGATGGCGTCGTATTTCATGTTGGACATGGACATGAGCCGGTCGATGCGGCGGATGCCGAGCCAATGCAGCACGTCCGGCATGAGCTGCTGGAAGCGTGCATCCTGCACCCCGGCCACGCATTCGGTGCGCTCGAAATAGGTGGCGGCCTGATCGCCGCCCTCCTGCCGCTTTCGGGCATTGTAGACGAGGAACTTGGTCACCTCGCCCAGAGCCCGGCCTTCCTTGCGGTTATAGGCGATTACGCCGACGCCGCCGGCTTGCGCCTCCCGGACGCATTCCTCGATGCCATGCACGAGGTATGGTCGGCAGGTGCAGATATCGGAGCCGAACACGTCGGAGCCGTTGCACTCGTCGTGGACGCGGCAGGCGATGCGGGTCTTAGGGTCGCTCAGGCGCGAGACGTCGCCCACCACATAGACCGTGGTGTTGCCGATGGGCGGCAGGAAGACGTTCATGTCGGGGCGGGTGACGAGTTCCGGGAACATGCCCCCGGTCTGCTCGAACAGGGTGCGACGCAACTCGCCCTCGGAGCAGCCGAAGCGTTGCGCGATGCCCGGCAGGTACCAGACGGGATCGACTGCAATCTTCGTGACCGAGATGTCGCCCGATTCATGCAGGAAGCCGCCATCGGCCTTGAGACGCTTCGCCCCCATGGCACCCAGGATCTCGGGCATGTTGAGGCGCGCCTTGGTGACCGCGATGCTGGGCCGGATGTCGAGGCCGCCGGCGATCTCGTCCTTGTAGATCTCGCCGACCAGATGGCCCCAGGGATCGAGGGACACGATCCTGCCGGACTCGTACCATTGCGGATGCGGCCCTATCTCGGCGGTCGGGTGCGTGTTGTGGAGATCCGGCCGCGCCAGGGGGTTGAGGGCGCGGGCCGAGATGGCGAGGGCCCGGTACAGAGAATAGGAACCGCCATGGGCGCCGATCACGTTGCGGTCGGCCGGATTGGTGACGGTGCCGATGATCGGGCCGCGCTCCTGGGGATCCTGTGCTCCCCATCTGATAGGATGCTTGATGGTGCCTGCGTTCGGCTCGGGGTGGGAGGTGAGCCGGATATGGGTCGAGCGGTTAGGCGAGCTCATGAACAATCTTCCACGCAATAACGGGAAGACTCCCTCGACCGATCGCCGGAGAGCCTCCATACGATCCATGGAAGACTGATCCAAAGTTTCGGTGCCGTCAATGGCCTAGAAGGCCGCAATAAGCTGCAGTAGAAAAGTGGATGAGATTCGATTAAACAGCTGAAATTATTTGCAAAATTCTTTCTGCCTCGCTTTGATCTTCTGGATCCAGCCCTGAATTTCAGGTACCTTAGAGGGCTCGCCGGTCTTGACGACAGCCTCGCAGAGCCTCTGTTCTCTTTCCCCTTCACTGAAGTATTCGAGAGATACTTTCAGCAATGTACATAGGGTTTGATTGTTTTTGTCGCTGTTATGTAAGTCGACCGCTTTCTGAAAAGTTTCATTCTTTGCGCGGAGGGACTTTTGTGCGTCCGTGCACCGCTTCTCAGCCAATAAATCGGTCCTCGATTTCGTGTTGCACGTGTTATTTGGGGAATCGAGAGCCTTCAGACCCGCAACAAGCTCTGTCTTCATTTCGCCAGTTAAATCTGGCTCATAAGCTTGGCATATATCCGCCGTTTTCTCAGCCTGAGTCAGATGCTTTCTGGATTTGCTGAGAAACGCGCATTTCGAAATTTCTGACCGCTCTTGTTGATAGACTGCATGAGCTTTCCGACTGTCCTGTTCGAACCGCTTTGTCAGTTCGATAGCTTTGAGACACTCACGTTGCGTTGCCGCTTGAGAATGGGATGCCGCTAAGAGGAACGCAGTCACAAAAGCCGAAAACAGGACAGTCGTTTTCATTCAGAAATCAATCCGGTAGCCAAGAATTCCCACGATTGTAGTCTGCAATCTTAAGGTGATGCAATATCGTATCGCCAATATCGGCAAAGCTCTCCCGCCGCCCGATGGCTCCCTGCGCAACACCTTGCCCGAAGCTCAGGATCGGCACGTGCTCGCGGGTGTGGTCGGAGCCGCGCCAGGAGGGATCATTGCCGTGGTCGGCGGTGATGATGACGAGGTCGCCGTCCTGAAGAGCAGCCTCGATCTCCGGGATGCGCCGGTCGAAGGCCTCGAGGGCGGCGGCGTAGCCCGGAATGTCGCGGCGATGGCCGAACTCGCTGTCGAAATCCACCAGGTTGGCGAAGACGAAGCCGCCATCGGGTAGCTCCTTCAATGCCGCGATGGCGTCGGACAGGCAGGCATCGTTGCCGTTCGGCTTGATCTCCCGGCCTGTCGAGCGATGGGCGAAGATGTCGCCGATCTTGCCGACGGTGACCACGGAGCGGCCCGCTTTCGCCAGCGTGTCGAGGATGGTGTCGGCGGGCGGCGGCGTGGCGAAATCCTTGCGGTTGCCGGTGCGCTTGAAGCCTGTATCCGGTGAGCCGACGAAGGGGCGGGCGATCACGCGGCCGATCTTGTACGCGTCGCAGAGTTCGCGACCGATCCGGCAGAGCTCGTAGAGACGCTCCAGCCCGAAGGTTTCCTCATGGGCTGCGATCTGCAGCACGCTGTCGACCGACGTGTAGACGATCGGCTTGCAGCTGCGCATGTGCTCGGCGCCGAACTCGTCGATGACGACGGTGCCCGAGGCATGCTTGTCGCCGAGAATGCCGGGAAGGTTGCCGCGCTCCACGAGCGCCGCCGTCAGCTGCGCCGGAAAGGACGGAATGGTGTCGGGGAAATAGCCCCAGTCGAAGGTGACCGGAACGCCCGCGATCTCCCAATGGCCCGAGGGCGTATCCTTGCCCTTGGAGGTCTCGACGCCATAGCCCCAGGCGCCTTTCAGCTCACCCCTTGGGCCCAAGTTCGGCGGCAAGCGCCCCGTCGAGGCCTCGCAAGCAAGGCCGAGGCCGAGCGCCGTCATGTGCGGCAGGTCGAGCGGTCCCCGGCGCAGACCGGCCTGATCGCCCCGGCCCGCCGCGCAGGCCTCGGCGATGTGCCCGACCGTATCGGCTCCGGCGTCCCCATAGGCCGCCGCATCCTCCGCCCCGCCGATGCCGACGGAATCGAGAACGATGAGTAGAGCGCGAGGCATGAATTCCCTCCGGGCATGAGACCAGGGCAGTGGTTATAGGCGATCAATGCCACGGAGGCGACAGGTCGTTTGACGGACCGCGCGTGGATAGTCCTTAAACGGAAATGCCCCGGCGGTTTCCCGCCGGGGCTCGGATTGCGGTTGCTTTGGATTTAGACGATGAAGAAGTGATCGAAGGTCATCTTCAGCTTCTTGGAGAGCGTCGCGATCGTCTCCTGCCCGCCGGCTGCCGAACCGTTGGAGTCGTACCAGAGCACGCCCTTCTTCGAGTCGTAGCCCACGTAGTCATTCTTGTCCTTGGCCTTGGAGCCCAGGACGAAGTTCGCCTTCTTGAGCATTGCCGGGCTCGCCATGGAACCGGCTTTGCCGAGCTTCTTGAAGACGGCATTGTCGAGGTAGATCATATCCTCGCCCAGCTTGAAGTCGGTGATCTTGTCGACGTTCGACTTGCCGAGCTTCGTGCTGAACACGAACGCATCCTTGCCGAGGCCGCCGGTCAGCGTATCCTTGCCGGCTTTGCCGTCCAGGATGTCGGCACCGATGCCGCCGACGAGCTTGTCGTTCTTCTTGGCCCCGCCGATACTCTCGGCGACGTCGGTGACGCCGATCATGATCTCCTTCTCGAAGAAGAGGCCGCCGGCATCCGTGACCTTCACCTTGATCTTGTGCGAAGCGGCCGTCTCGTAATCGAGCTTGGAGGCATCGGCCACCACGATCTTGCCGTTCTCGAGCTTGAATGCGCCGCCGGCATTGTCGGAGAGCGAGAAGGTGAAGCTGTCGCCGAAATCCGGATCCATGGCGGCCAGGACGCCGATCTCCGTACCGGCAGCGGCGTTCTCGGCGATGGTTGTCTTGGAGAGGGTGATACCCGTCGGAGCTTCGTTCTCATCGCCGACATTGACGGTGATCGCCTGCGTGAAGGTCTCCGCCGGATTGCCGTTATCGGTCACCTTGATGTGCAAGGTAAAGGTGCCGTTGGCATAAGCCTCGCGATCCAGGACCACGTTCGCCTTCAGTTTCAGGACCTTGGCGCCATTCTCTCCCTCGACGATCTCGAACGGCGAGTTCTGATCGACAATCGCATAGGTATGGGTCTGATCCTGATCCTGGTCATCCGCCGAGAGAGTGCCGATCTCTCGACCCGCACCACCGAGTTCGGCAACGGTGATCGTGGTGGCGGCGGCAGCCTCACCGATCTTCACCTTCACCGCCGTCGGAGCGTGGTTCACCGGCTCCTGGACGTTGACGGTCACCTGCTGCCAGACGGACGCTTGGCCCGAGTCGGTCGACTTGATCCAGATCGTCTGAGCACCGTCAAGCCATGCCAAAGCCGTTGCATCCCCCACGACGAGCTTGCCGTCCTCGATGGTGAAGGCGCTGTTCACTACCGCATCGTCTTCGCCGTCGCCGGTCACGATCATGTAGGTGTGGGTATCGCCCACATCCTGGTCGATCGTGCGCAACGTCGCGATTACGTCGTGAAGCGAAGCATCGTTGTCCACCGAGGCGGTCACGTTGCCCGTGGTGCCGAAGTCGATGGCCGTTGGAGCTTCGTTGACGTTGGCGACCGTGACGGTGATCTCCTGCTCGAAGGCTGTATCGGTATCTTCGCCGAGCTGGGCTTTGATCTTGAAGGTGAAGGTGCCGTCCGGATAGGCCTCGCGGTCGAGCGGAGCCAGCTGCACCAGATGGCCCGCCGCGTCGATCTCGAACAGTGCGGCAAGAGCATCCGCATCCGGGTTGCCTTCGCCATCCGCTGCCACCAGCGTGTAGGTGTAGACACCTTCATCACCGCCCATGTGACCGATGGTGCCGAGGCTTTCATCCGGATCGGCATTCTCGGTGATCGTCAGAGCGGTCTGGCCATCCACTGCAACTTCGGTCGGAGCCTCCACCACGTTGGCGACCGTGACGGTGATCAGCTCCTCGTAGGCCGTATCGGCCACGCCGTCGATCTCTGCCCTGATCTTGAAGGTGAAGATGCCGTTCGGAAAGGCCTCGTGGTCGAAGGGCGCGAGCTGCACCAGGTGACCGTCGACGATCGCGAACAGTTCTTCAAGGGCCAATTGGTACGGATTGCTTTCGCCCCATGCCGGAACTAGCGTGTAAGTGTAATCGCCGGCGATGCCGTCCTGGTGACTGATGGCGCCGAGATCCGCGATCGCAGCAGCATTCTCGGTGATCGTCAGCGTGGTTCCATTGCCCACCACAATGGCGGTCGGAGCCTCGGCCACGTTGTCGATGGTGACGGTGATCGGCTGCATGGAGGCGCTGCCGACGGTGGCGATCTTGATCGAGAAAGCGGGGAGTGCCGCTGCCTCGAAGTCGAGGAATTCACCGTCCTTGAGCTTGAAGAAGAACTTGCCGGCATCGTCGCCCGTACCTGCGACGACCTCGAAGGGAACTTCGACCTCATCGTCGCTCACCGGATCCACGAAGGAGAAGCTGTAGGTGTGATCGGCTTCAAAGTTCTCGAACACGAGTTCTCCGATGACCCGGCCCGCTTCGCCGTTCTCGGCAATATTAATGGATGTGCTGGGATCGGCTTCACCGACCACAATGCCGATGTTGTCCGGCGCCGCTAAGGTTGAGTATGTCATGAAGTGCCCCTCTAGCTTTGAAATATAGTTTCAAGGTATATCAAACGATATATTGTTTGGTAAAGTAGGCGTCAAGCCACAATAGAAATGGTGTGAAATGGTATTTGGCTACCTTTTGGTAAGGCGACGACGGGAGGGGCCGAAAAGTTTCCTCAGCGATAGATTCTGAATTATGAGGTCCTGAACGCAGCCTAGGCATTCCTCGGTTCCCGACCCCCTCGCCCTTACGCTAGGACGTCGAGTGCAAAAGTGGGAACCGGTTTTGCGTGGAAAGATGCGAGACGGAAAAAACCTAGAGCATCGGACGTGCTTTCG
This sequence comes from Microvirga sp. 2MCAF35, assembly GCF_052115545.1. Taxonomy (NCBI): domain Bacteria; kingdom Pseudomonadati; phylum Pseudomonadota; class Alphaproteobacteria; order Hyphomicrobiales; family Methylobacteriaceae; genus Microvirga; species Microvirga sp. 2MCAF35. The sequence goes on along the minus strand of NZ_JBFRGW010000019.1, from coordinate 60,118 downwards.
AATTCACGTCCGAAGCTTTAGCGCCCCGAAAAGCGCACCAGTCTACTCCCGAACCGCGTTCGATGGCGCCGTTTCGAGGTTGAAGGCGGCGGCGAAGAGGGCTTTGGTGTACTCGGTCCGGGGTGAGGCGAAAATGCTCTCGGCGGATCCTTCCTCGACGATCCTGCCGTTCTGCATCACCACCACGTGGTTCGCGAGCGCGCGCACCACCTTGAGGTCGTGGCTGATGAACATGTAGGCGAGATTGCGCCGCTTCTGGAGGTCGCGCAGCAATTCGACGATCTGCGCCTGCACGGACATGTCGAGCGCCGAGGTCGGCTCGTCAAGCATGATGAATTGCGGTTCGAGCGCCATGGCGCGGGCGATGGCGATGCGCTGGCGCTGGCCGCCAGAGAACTCGTGCGGGTAACGGTCCATGGTTGAGGGATCGAGGCCCACATCCTGCAGGGCCCGCGCGACGATGTCGCGGCGCTGGGCATAGGTGAGGCCCTTGTCCTGAACGAGCAGTCCTTCCTCGACGATCTCGGCGATGGACATGCGGGGCGAGAGAGAGCCGTAGGGATCCTGGAACACCACCTGCAGATCCTTGCGCAGCGGCCGGATCTCCTTCCCGCGCATGCCGTCGATGCGATTGCCGAGGAACACCACGGGGCCTTCCGACTGCACGAGGCGCAGGATCGCGAGGCCGAGCGTCGTCTTGCCCGAGCCGGATTCGCCCACCACCCCGACGGTCTCGCCCCGGCGCACGCGCACGGAAACACCATCGACCGCCTTCACATAGCCGACGGTCTTCTGGAAGAAGCCGCGCTTGATCGGAAACCACACCTTGATCGGCCCGGCATCGACGATGACCGGCGCATCCTTCGGCACCGGATTGGCGCGGCCCTTCGGCTCGGCGGCGAGCAGCCGTTGCGTATAAGGATGCTGCGGGTTGCCGAACACCTCCGCGACCGTTCCCTGCTCGACGATTTTCCCCTTCAGCATCACACAGACGCGGTCGGCGATCTTGCGCACGATGCCGAGGTCATGGGTGATGAAGAGCATCGACATGTTGAGCCTGCTCTTCAACTCGGCGAGCAGCTTCAGGATCTGCGCCTGCACGGTCACGTCGAGCGCGGTGGTGGGCTCGTCGGCGATGAAGAGATCGGGCTCGTTGGCAAGCGCCATGGCGATCATGACGCGCTGGCGCTGACCGCCGGAGAGCTGGTGCGGATAGGCATCGAGCCGCGTCTCCGCATCGCGAATGCCCACCAGGGTGAGAAGTTCCAGCGTGCGGGCGCGCGCCTGGCGGTCGGAGAGGCCGCGGTGCAGCTTCAGGATCTCGGCGATCTGCCGCTCGATGGTGTGGAGCGGATTGAGCGAGGTCATCGGCTCCTGGAACACCATGGTGATGTCGTCGCCGCGCACTTTGCGCATCTCGTCCTCGTCGGCGGCGATCAGGTCCTTTCCTTTGAAGAGGATGCGGCCCGATGGATGATGCGCGGACGGATAGGGCAGGAGCTTGAGCGCCGACAGGGCCGTGACGGACTTGCCCGATCCGGACTCGCCCACCAGCGCCACCGTCTCGCCCGGCATGACATCGAACGACACGCGGTCGACCGCCATCATGTCGCCCGCGCCTTGGCGAAAGGCGACGGAGAGGTCTTGGATGGAGAGGAGGGGCTCGGTCATCGGAACGTCTTCCGCGGATCGAAGGCGTCGCGCACCGCTTCGCCGACAAAGATGAGGAGGCTCAGCATGATGGCGATCACGAAGAAGCCCGCGAGGCCGAGCCACGGCGCCTGAAGGTTGGCTTTGCCCTGCGCCAGCAGCTCGCCGAGCGAGGGCGAGCCCGGCGGCAGACCGAAGCCCAGGAAGTCGAGGGAGGTGAGCGTGGTGATCGAGCCGTTGATGATGAAGGGCATGAAGGTCAGCGTCGCCACCATGGCGTTCGGCAGGAGGTGCTTGAACATGATGGTGCCGTTGGAGAGCCCGAGCGCCCGCGCGGCGCGCACGTATTCGAAGTTTCTCGCGCGGAGAAATTCGGCCCGCACCACGCCCACGAGCGACACCCAGGAGAAGAGCAGCAGGATGCCGAGCAGCACGAAGAAGCTCGGCGTGATCACGGCCGAGATGATGATGAGAAGATAGAGCGAAGGGATCGCCGTCCAGATCTCGATGAAGCGCTGGAACAACAGGTCGGTCCAGCCGCCGTAATAGCCCTGCACCGCGCCGGCGAGAATGCCCACGACGGAGGAAATGCCGGCGAGCGTCAGGCCGAATAGCACGGAGATGCGGAAGCCGTAGATGAGGCGCGCCACCACGTCCCGGCCTTGGTCGTCGGTTCCGAGCCAGTTCCACTCGATGTCCTTGCAGCCCGTTCCTCCGGTGCGCTCCGCGATGGGGCGGCATTGCTCGTCGGTGAGCATCCATGTGGGTGGTGCGGGTGCCGGGACGGGCAGGTCGAGGTTGTGGGTGTTGTAGGAGAAGCGGACCGGCGCCCAGAGCAGCCAGCCATTGTCCTGGATCTCCTTGGCGATGATCGGGTCGCGGTAATCGGTCTGCGCCAGGAAGCCGCCGAACTTTTCCTCCGGATAGTCCACGAAGGCGGGATACAGCAGCTCGCCCTTGTAGGAGGCGAGGATCGGCTTGTCGTTGGCGATCAGCTCCGCGAACATGCTGAGCACGAACAGCACCATGAAGATCCAGAACGACCAGTAGCCGCGCCGGTTGGCCTTGAAGTTCTGCAGGCGCCGCCGGTTGAGCGGTGAGAGCCTGATGAAGCCTTGCCGGGGCAGGGGAGGCGCCACGGGCGAGGAGGCCGGCGAGACGAGGGGCACGTTCTCGTTCATCTCACGCCTCCCTGGTCTCGAAATCGATCCGCGGATCGATCCAGGTATAGGTGAGGTCCGAGACCAGGTTCACCGCCAGCCCCACCAGCGAGAAGATGTAGAGATTGGCGAAGACCACCGGGTAGTCGCGGTTCACGATGGACTCGAAGGACAGAAGCCCGAGGCCGTCGAGGGAGAAGATGGTTTCGATGAGAAGCGCTCCGGCGAAGAAGGCGCCGATGAAGGCTCCCGGAAAGCCCGCGATGACGATCAGCATGGCATTGCGGAACACGTGGCCGTAGAGAACCTGCCGCTCGGACAGTCCCTTCATGCGCGCCGTGAGCACGTATTGCTTGCGGATCTCGTCGAGGAAGGAGTTCTTCGTCAGCAGGGTCGAGGTGGCGAAGGCGCCGAGCGCCATGGCGGTGATCGGCAGCACCAGATGCCAGAAGTAATCGGCGATCTGCCAGTACCAGGGCATGAGCGACCAGCTCTCCGACGTCAGGCCGCGCAGCGGGAAGACCTGCCAGAACGAGCCGCCGGCGAAGAGCACGATCAGAAGGATCGCGAAGAGAAAGCCCGGAATGGCATATCCGATGATCACGATGGCCGAGGTCCAGATGTCGAAGGAGGAGCCGTCCCGCACGGCCTTCTTGATGCCGAGCGGGATCGAGATCGCATAGGAGAGAAGCGTCATCCAGAGCCCGAGGCTGATGGAGACGGGGAGCTTCTCCTTGATCAGTTCCAGAACCGAGATGTCGCGGAAGTAGCTCTTGCCGAAATCGAAACGGGCATAATCCCACAGCATCTTCAGGAAACGCTCGTAGGCGGGCTTGTCGAAGCCGAACTGCGCTTCGAGCTGCTTGATGAACTGCGGGTCGAGCCCCTGCGCGCCGCGATAGCGGGAGGTCTCGCCACCGCCTGCGCCCGTGCCGCCGGGGCTCTGGACACCGAAATCGCCGCCGCCGCCGGAGATGCGGGAGGAGGCGCCGGAATCCTGCCCCTGCAGCTGCGCGATGATGCGCTCGACGGGGCCGCCGGGGGCGAACTGCACCAGGGCGAAGGAGATGAGCATGATCCCGAGGATGGTGGGGATCATGAGGAGAATGCGGCGTGCGATATAGGCGAGCATCAAGCGCCTGCGGATTTGGGGCCGATGCGGCCGAGGTGAGTGTCGTTGAAGCCGGCAGGCACTTGCCCGGCAGGCACTTGCCTCTGTGTCGTCAGCGTCGTGTCCAAGCCTTATCCTCTTCCGATCCGCTTCGCCTTCCCGGCATCGTACCACCAGGTTCCCGGTGCGCCCGAGGAGAGACGGGGCTTGGTCTCGGGGCGCGAGAACTGGTCCCAATAGGCAAGCCATTCGCTGGCACGGTACCACATGGGGACCCAATAATGGCCCGAACGGAGGACCCGGTCCAGGGCGCGGCAGGCCACGTTGAGTTCCTGGCGCGATTTGGCGTTGCCGATCTTCTCGATGAGGGCATCCACCGCCGGGCTGTCGATTCCGGCCAGATTCTGTGCGCCTGGCGTCCGTGCGGCCTGCGAGCCGTAAACGGTCCTCAGACTGTCGCCCGGTGTCGCGGAACCGACAAGAGCACGGCTCGTGATGTCGAAATCATATCCGTTCAGCCGCTGTTGATACTGGGCTGCATCCACGACCCGTGACCGTGCATCGATGCCGAGGCGCCTCAGGTTGTTCTGGAAGGGTTGGGTGTGTGGTTCAAGCGAGGCTTGGAAATCGAGGAACTCGATCCTGAAAGGCTGCCCGTTCGGCAGCTTCAACATGCCGCCCTCGCGCTTGCAGCCGGCTTGGCGCAGGAGCTCGTCGGCACGGCGTAGCAACTGCCTGTCCTGCCCGGATCCGTCGGAGACAGGTGGAAGAACGGGTTCTCCGAACACCGAGGCGGGAAGCTGGTCACGAAACGGCTCAAGCAGTGCCAGCTCCTCCGCCGAGGGTGCGCCCGTCGCCTTCATGGCGCTGTTCTCGAAGAACGAAGTCGTGCGCTTGTAGAGGCCGAACATGATGTTGGTGTTCGTCCACTCGAAGTCGAAAGCGAGGCCTATAGCCTCGCGAATGAGCAGATCCTTGAAGGCCTCGCGGCGCGTGTTGAAATACCAACCCTGAATGGATGCGGGCGAGTCGTTGGAAATTTCTTCCTTCTTCACCTTGCCATCTCGCGCGGCCGGGAAATCGTATCCTGTCTTCCAGGTGCGGGAGGTGTATTCCTCGTGATAGTTGAGCGTGCCGTTCTTGAAGGCCTCGAAAGCCACGGTACGGTCACGGAAATATTCGTAGCGGATATGCTCGAAATTGTTCTGGCCCACGTTCACGGGCAGATCCTTGGCCCAGTAATCGGGAACGCGGTCGAACTCGATGAAGCGTCCGACCTCGAAGCGCCCGACCTTGTAGGCTCCGGAACCGAGCGGTGCTTCCAGAGTGGAAGCCTCGAAATCCTTCCCCTGCCAGTAGCGCTCGGAGAAGATCGGCATGCCGCCGACGATGAGGTGGATGTCGCGGCTGCGCTGCGGCGTGAACCGGACGCGCAGGACATCGTCCGCTTCCGCCTCCGCCGAGGCCATCTGGGTCAGGAGCTGGTTGAAGACCGGATGGCCCTTGGTCTTCAGGATGTTGAGCGAGAAGGCCGCATCCTTCGCGGTCAGCTTCGAGCCGTCGTGAAAGCGCGCGTCGGGGCGCAGAACGAAGCGGTAGGTGAGCTTGTCCTCGGAGATGCGCACGCTCTTCGCCACGAGCCCGTACAGCGCATCCGGCTCATCGCCCGAGCCGGCCATCAGGCTGTCGAAGGCGCTCGTCATTCCGGCCGCGCCGTCGCCCCGCAGCACGAAGACGTTGAGCGTGTTGAAGGTGTCGAAGTTCTGGTTGCCGGTGGTCTGCTTGATCTGGATCGCCAGCGTGCCGCCCTTGGGCGCATTCGGGTTGACGTAATCGAAATGCTTGAAGTCGGGCGCGTATTTCAACTCGCCGAAACTTGAGAGACCATATGTCTCGGTTTCGCCTTCCTGCGCCAAGCCGATGCGCGGCAGCAAGGAAAGAGCGGCACCTGCCGCTCCGGTCTTGAGGATGATCCGGCGGCTGATGTCCCTCATCGCGGTGCTCCCGTCTTGGCGGCCTTGGCTTCATCGTACCACCAGATGGTCGGGAAGGCGGCTCCGCCGTAGCGCGGCATCGTCTCGGGATGGGAGTAGCGGTTCCAGCGCGCCGTGCGCTGCTTGCCATAGAACCATTGTGGAACGACATAATTATGCGCCAGAAGAACCCGATCGAGGGCCCTCGTGGCGGCGACAAGTTCCTCACGATCCTTAGCGAAGATTACCTTGTCGATAAGTGCATCGACGGCCGGATCTGCAATTCCACCGAGATTACGCGAGCCCTCACGCTGAGCCGCCTGAGTCCCCCAGAACTCGCGCTGCTCGTTACCGGGGGACAGCGATTGACCCCAGCCGCTCGTGATAATGTCAAAATCAAATGAGCGGGTGCGGTTGACGTATTGAACATCGTCGACAATCCGAACTCGCACTTCGATACCCAAACGTTCGAGAGAACTTTTATAAGGGAGGAAATAGCGCTCGTCCGTTGGGGCGTCGCCAAGCATTTCCACCGAGAACACTTCGCCTTTAGCATTGATGCGCCGACCGCCTTTTACCTCCCAGCCCGCTTCTCGCAAAAGGCGATCTGCTTCCCGCAAGTTATTGCGAACTGCTTCTGGTGTGTCATTTGTAGGATTCTTGTAGGGTGTCGTGAAAATATCGGGGGGGACTTTGTCTCGGAGAGATTCAAGTATTGCGAGTTCCTGTCCTTGAGGCAGATTTGATGAAGCTAGTTCAAGCCCTTGGAAATAGCTTGAGGTACGTTCATATTGTCCGAAGAAGATCGTCCTGTTAATTTCCTCGAACGGGAAAGCAAGGTTGAAGGCACGCCGTACACGCTGGTCCTTGAACTTGTCGCGCCTCAGGTTGAGTACGAAAGCCTGCATTGCACCGGACGATCGAATAGGGAATTCTTCCAAGATCACACGGCCCTCCTGGCGGGCCGGAAAGTTGTAACCCGTTGCCCAATCGCGAGCGATGTTCTCTGTTCGAAAATCTAGACGATCGCTTTTGAAAGCTTCGAGCAGCACCGTCGCGTCGCGGTAATACTCGTAGCGGATCTCGTCGAAGTTGTTCTGCCCGACATTCACGTTGATCTTTTCGCCCCAGTAATCCTTCACGCGCTCGTAGGTGGCGTTGCGGCCCGCGTCGAAGTTCTTGAGGCGGTAGGGGCCCGACCCGAGCGGCGGCTCGAGCGTGCTCTGCGTCACGTCGCGCTTGCGCCCATCCGGCGCGGTGCCTTCCCACCAATGCTTGGGGAGAACGTTAAGCTGGCCCATGATCTGCGGCAGCTCGCGATTGCCTTTCTGGTTGAACGTGAACCTGACCTCGCGCTCGCCGGTCTTCTCGGCCTTGGTGACGTTGGCGTAGTAGAACGCATAAGTCGGGCTGTTCGCCTTCAGGCTTTCGAAGGAAAAAATCACGTCGTCTGCCGTCACCGGCTTGCCGTCGTGCCACTTGGCTTCCGGGCGCAGGCGGAAGCTGACGGAGGAATAATCCTCCGGATAGGAGAAGGATTCGGCGAGAAGGCCGTAGGCCGCGTTCGCCTCGTCGAGGGCAGCCGTGGTCAGGGTCTCGTAGATCAGGCCGAGCCCCTGCTCGGGCGATCCCTTCACGCCCGCGACCACGATGTTGAAGCTGTCGAAGGTACCGAGCGCCCCCAAGCGCACCAGCCCGCCCTTCGGGGCATTCGGGTTGACGTAATCGAAATGCGGGAAGCCTTGCGGATATTTGGGTTCGTCGAGGAGGGCCGCACCGTGCCGCCATGAGGCTTCTTGGGCTGCGAGGGGGCTGAAGGCGAGGAAGGCAGCGAGGAGGCTCGGCAGAAGGGTCCGGATCACAAGGCGTCTCCTGAGACGGTGAGGCGTCTGTCGTCCCGTTCAATTTTGGGCGCAACGGGTCGAGCGCAAGGGATAACCCGTAAATGCCGCAAGCGCCTAAAAGAAAAGCCGGGCACAAGGCCCGGCTTTCCGAAATGTGATCAATGTGAACGACTTACTGGGCAGCCGGCAGCGGAACCGGGCTGTCGGAGAGGGTCCGCAGATAGGACAGCAGATCCGCCCGGTCCTTGGCTCCGGCGAGGCCCGCGAAGGCCATGATGGTGCCGGGGGTGGCCTGCTTCGGATTGTGGACGAAGGCGTCCAGGGCCTCATAGGTCCAGTTGCCGCCATGGGCCTTCATGCCGGCCGAGTAGTTGAAGCCCTCGTGCGAGGCCACGGGGCGTCCGACGACACCATAGAGATTCGGGCCGACCTTGTTCGGGCCGCCCTTTTCCAGGGTGTGGCAGGCGGCGCATTTCTTGGACTGGGCCTGGCCCTTGGTCGGATCGGCGCTGGCTAGGAGGACCGGAAGCGGCTGGGCCGGCTCTGCGGGAGCGGCTGCGCCACCGGCGGCGGCCTCTTCCGGGGCCGGGAGGTCGTATCCGGGGACAGCGGGCTTATGGGGAGCAAACAGGCCGCCGGCGATAACGTTGACGCCGACCACGAAGAGAAGCGAACCGAAAACGGCGCCCGCGATCTTATTGGTCTCGATATTCATCAGTTAGGCTCTCCTCGCCTTCGTACACCGGCGAAATCAGCGCAGCAGAACGGATCCGCGGGCGGATGCCCACGACAGGGCCGTTGCTTAGCCGTAGTGATGGGGTTTTGACAATGGGGTTTCCAGGAGTTTTCGCCGTTCTCGTGGTCGCAGCACGGGTGCCGAACGCCTTGAGCCCGATCAAAGGTCCGACGCCTGGGCCATGACAAATGGGCGCCGCCTTGCTAAGCACGCGCAACTTTTCGAACGAACAGCGCCATGTCCGACCCGATTGTCCTCATTCCCGCCCGCCTTGCCGCGACCCGTCTGCCCAACAAGCCCCTGGCCGAGATCGCCGGCGAACCCATGATCGTCCAGGTGTGGCGGCGGGCCGTCGAGGCGGGAATCGGGCCCGTGGCCGTGGCGACGGATGCACCGGAGATCGCCGAGGCGGTGGCCCGGGCAGGGGGGCAGGCAGTCATGACCCGGACGGACCACGCTTCAGGCTCCGACCGCATCTTCGAGGCTGTGGAAAAGCTCGACCCGGACGGGCGGCATGACGTGATCGTGAACGTTCAGGGGGATCTTCCGACCATCGACCCGGCGGCGATCGCGGCCTCCATCGTCCCGCTCTCCGATCCGGCGGTCGACATCGCGACCCTCGTGGCGGTCATCGTCAGGGAGGAAGAGAAGACAAATCCCAACGTGGTGAAGATGGTGGGCAGCCCGCTCTCGGCCGGCCATTTCCGCGCCCTCTACTTCACCCGCGCGACCGCGCCCTACGGCGAAGGTCCGCTCTATCACCACATCGGCCTCTATGCCTATCGCCGCAAGGCGTTGCAGCGTTTCGTCGGTCTCAAGCCGTCTCCCTTGGAGACGCGCGAGAAGCTGGAGCAGCTGCGGGCGCTGGAGGCCGGCATGCGGATCGATGCCGTGCTGGTCGAAGACGTGCCGCTCGGCGTCGACACCCCTCACGATCTGGAAAGGGCGCGCGAGATCATCGCGGCCAGGACGATTGGGACTCGGAGAACATCATGAGCAAGCTTATTTCCTTCCAAGGGGAGCTGGGCGCCAATTCCCACACGGCCTGCTCGGAGGCGCGTCCCGATTGGGAGCCTCTCCCCTGTCCGACCTTCGAGGACGCCTTGGCGGCCGTGAACGAGGGAACGGCGGGCCTCGCCATGATCCCCATCGAGAACTCCATCGCTGGGCGCGTGGCCGACATCCACCACATGCTGCCGACCTCCGGCCTGCATATCGTCGGCGAGCATTTCCTGCCGATCCACTTCCACCTCATGGGGATCCCGGGCGCGGATCTCGGCACCGTCAAGGACGTCTACAGCCACGTCCATGCGCTGGGGCAGTGCCGCAAGATCATCCGCAAGCTCGGGCTGAAAGCACATGTGGCCGGCGACACGGCGGGCTCGGCCCGCGAGGTATCCGAGTGGAAGGATCCGACCCGGGCCTCCCTGTCGCCCCGCATGGCGGCCGACATCTACGGCCTCGACATCCTGGCGGAGAACGTCGAGGACGAGGCGCACAACACCACCCGCTTCGTCATCCTGTCGAAGACGCCGTATTGGGCGCCCGCCGGGCAGGGCCCGACCGTGACCTCTTTCGTGTTTCGCGTCCGCAACCTGCCCGCCGCGCTCTACAAGGCGCTGGGCGGGTTTGCGACCAACGGCATCAACATGACGAAGCTCGAGAGCTACATGCTCGAAGGCGAGTTCCTGGCGACGCAGTTCTATGCCGAGGTGGACGGCCACCCGGAAGACGCGAACCTCAAGCGGGCTCTGGAGGAACTGGAATTCTTCTCCCGCGAGCTGCGCATCCTCGGCGTCTATCCGGCCGATCCGTTCCGCGAGAAGATCAAGGAAGCGGTCGAGTGACCATCCGCATCCGCGATGCGGTCGAGGGTGATGTCGAAGGGATCGCCAGGGTCCATGTCCAGGGCTGGCGCGAATCCTACAAGGATTTTTTGCGCCCCGAGGCGTTGTCCGGTCTCTCCGTCGAGGAGCGAATGCGGATGTGGCAAGGCGCCTTCGCGCAGCCGGATCCGCAGGCCAAGCTTCTCGTTGCAGAAACGGCTTCAGGCGAAATCGTCGGCTTTGCGCGCGGCGGGCCGGTTCGCGGCGAGAACGGCGGCCTGCTCGGGACAGAGGCCGAGATCTTTGCCATCTACCTGCTCGACAGGGTCAAGCGTCGGGGCATCGGCCGGACGCTCATGCAGGGCGTCCTCGACCATCTTGATCAACACGGCTTCCGCTCAGTGGGGCTTTGGGTGTTGAAGGACAATCTCCCGGCCCGCCGCTTCTACGAAGCTCTAGGCGGACAACCGGGGCCCGAGCAATCCTTCGACCTGCGCGGCCAGATGGTTGTGGAGGTCGCCTACCGCTTCGAGCTGAAGTCGCAGCGTTAGGGACGCTGTTACCGCTGTCTCATCTCTGCTGGTTCCAGCTGGGAGTGACACGCCTCATGCAACCATCCACGTCATGGCGGGCCCGTCCCGGCCATCCACGCCTTCTTTCCCCAACCCTCCACCCTCATCCTGAGGAGGTCGCTGAAGCGACCGTCTCGAAGGAGGAACGAGAGAGCACTGGAGGAGATCCTTCGAGACGCAGCTGCGCTGCTCCTCAGGATGAGGCCGGCGGGTGAAAGCGATGGTATGTTCTCACTTTGTTCTTGACAGATGCTACAAGCTGGGCTATATCGTTGGCTATTCCCGCCCGACGAGGGGCGCGCTCGCGAGGCGTCGCAGTTGTGGGGCGGGAAGCGGTCCCGCCGCAGGTCTCGCACACCTGTGATCGTGGGAGGTCGACCTTGGGTGTCGTCCCAGTTGGTCCACCTGAAAAGAACCGCGTGCGAAGCGGCTTCCCGGCTCTTCCACTTTCATCACACAGAAGCGAGCCGGGCGGCCCAGCGCACCTCCCTCGACTGATCGTCAGGCCCGCAGCTCACGCTGCGGGCCCACAGGTGCTGGCTCTTTGACACGGACACATCCGCCTCGCCGCCGGGCGCGCTCTTCAATCTGGCTTATTCCTTCACCCATTCGCGGACCAGATGGTTGGCGATCGCGATCGGCGAGGGGGCGGCGAATTGCTCGTGCGTACCCTCCAGCATGCGCCTCACATCGTCTTTCGTGAACCAGCGCGCGTCCTCCAGCTCCTCGCCGTCGAAGGTGATCTCGTCGGTCAGCGCTTCGCCGATGCAGCCGATCATGACGTTGGACGGGAAGGGCCAGGGCTGGGAGGTCATGTAGCGCACCGCGCCGACCCGGATGCCGGCCTCCTCGAAGGTTTCCCGGCGGACCGCATCCTCGATGGTCTCGCCTGGCTCCAGAAAGCCGGCGAGGCAGGAATACATCTTCTCCGCGAAGCGCGGCTGGCGGCCCATGAGGCACTTGTCGCCCCGCGTGATCAGCATGATCACCACCGGGTCGGTGCGCGGGAAATGCTGCGCCCCGCAAGCACTGCAGTCGCGCCGGAAACCGGCCTGGGCGGGTTGCGTCGGCGCGCCGCAATTGGCGCAGAAGCGATGCCGCCGGTGCCAGTCGAGCAAGGATTTCGCCATGGCGAGAAGCCCAAGCTCTTCGGCCGGAACGAGGCCGCGCACCGCGATGGAGCGCAGGTCCACGACCGCGAAGGATGGATCGCCCTGAAACGACTCCGCCGTCTCCGGCGCAGCCAGGGTCGCCACCACGGGGCGGTCTCCGAGCGTGCCGAGAAAGACCTGCTCCTGATAGCCGGGAAGGCGGTCGAGGATGGGGGAGGGCAGGAGGCTCGTCCCCGGTTCCCCGGCCTGGAGGACCGGGAGGTCGCCGGCCAGGACCACCATGGCGGTGCGCGGATCCCGCGCTGCCTTGGCAAGGGCCTCCGGGTCCCGCTCGGCACTGTGGCGGACGAGCGGGTTCGAGATATAAGCGATGGGACGGGTCATGGGGTCAGGCCGCTGCGAAAAGGGTGGCGGCGCGCTCGATCAGGGCGGTGGCCGCATGGTCGGGATAGGGCGTGCGGGTGCCGTGCCCCCAGACGGGGCCGGGCCAGGCCGGATCGGAGCGGAAACGCCCGATCACGTGCACATGAAGCTGCGTCACGATGTTGCCGAGCGCCCCCACGTTCACCTTGTCGGGCTTGGAGAGCTCCAGCATCACCTTGGTGGCGATGCGGATCTCCTGGGCAAGCTGCGCGTAATCGGCCTCCGAGAGGTCGGTGAACTCGCTTGCTCCCGCGATGCGCGGCACCAGCACGAACCAGGGAAAGCGCGCATCGTTCAGAAGCAGGACGGACGAGAGGGCAAGGTCGCCGACGGGGATCGTGTCGGCTTCGAGCCGGGAATCGAGGTTGAATGTCATGGCGCCATGTAACCGAGCCTGTGGCGTCGTGTCAGCCCGAACCTCGCATGTCATCCCCGGCGCACGAAGTGCGGGAAGGGGATCCAGGATCAAGCGCTGAGCTATGGTTTCCCTTCCCCTCCGCTGCGCTCCGGCCGGGAATGACACCTGAGGCAGTGGACATCGGGGGATGGCCGTGGGGGCGGGTCGTTTCCAACTTGCGTTTCTCGGGCAATACGCCCATATAGCCGGTGGGAGGTTGGCGAGGGACGTCTCACTCGCCAACCGGGTCAGGTCCGGAAGGAAGCAGCCCTAACGAGACCGAACGGGTCTTCGTCCAGCCTCCCACCTTTTGACGATTCTCCAAAGCCTTGCAGTCGATGGACGATACCACAGCCGGCACGCCCCTGAACGACGAGCCGGCCCTGCCGGGCTTCCCCGCCGCGCCCGCTTCCACAGCGCCCGCGTCCCCCTACCGCGTCCTTGCCCGCAAATACCGCCCCAAGACCTTCGACGACCTGATCGGTCAGGAGGCGATGGTGCGCACGCTGTCGAACGCCTTCGAGACCGGGCGCATTCCGCAGGCCTGGATGCTCACCGGCGTTCGCGGCGTCGGCAAGACCACCACGGCCCGCATTCTCGCCCGTGGCCTCAACTACCAGAAGGCCGACGGCTCCGGTCAGCCTACCATCCACATGCCGGAACTCGGCGTGCACTGCCAGGCGATCATGGAATCGCGGCACGTGGACGTGCTGGAGATGGACGCGGCGTCCCACACAGGCATCGACGACGTCCGCCAGATCATCGACGGCATCCGCTATTCGCCGGTTTCCGCCCGCTACAAGGTCTACATCATCGACGAGGTCCACATGCTCTCCGAGAAGGCCTTCAACGCCTTCCTGAAGACGCTGGAGGAGCCGCCGCCGCACGCGAAGTTCATCTTCGCCACCACGGAAATCCGCAAAGTCCCCGTTACGATCCTGTCCCGCTGCCAGCGCTTCGACCTGCGCCGCATCGAGGCGGACAAGCTTGTGGCCCATCTCGGCCGCATCTGCGACGCCGAGAGCGTGCAGGCGGACCAGGAGGCGCTCGCCGCCATCGCCCGCGCGGCGGAAGGCTCGGCGCGCGATTCCCTGTCGCTGATGGATCAGGCCATCGCCCACGGCGCCGGCGTGGTGACGCCCGACACCGTGCGCGACATGCTGGGGCTTGCCGACCGCACGCAGGTGATCGATCTCTTCGAGGCCGTGATGCGCGGAGACGTGCCGGCCGCCTTCGCGGGCCTGCGCTCGCAATACGATGCCGGCGCGGATCCCGCCGTGATCCTGTCCGATCTCGCGGCCTTCTCGCACGTCGTCACCCGCCTCAAGCTGATCCCGGAAGCAGCCAGGGATCCCGCTCTCTCCGAGATCGAGCGGACCCGCGGCACCGATTACGCCCAGAAGCTCTCGGTGCGGACCCTGTCGCGCGCCTGGCAGATCCTCCTGAAGGGCATTCCCGAGGTGCAGTCCTCGAACCGCCCCATCGCGGCGGCCGAGATGGTGATCGTGCGCCTCGCCTATGCGGCCGACCTGCCGACGCCGGACGAGGCCCTGCGCGCCCTGAAGGACGGCGCGCCGGTGCCCACGGGCGGCCCCTCGGCGCCCGCGCCCCGGTCGTCCGCTCCCGCCACCTCCGGCAACATGGCTTTGGCGACGTCGCAGCCCTATCCTCAACCGCGCCCGCAAGGAGCGCAGCCCGAGCCGACCATGCGGCTTCGCCGCTTCGAGGACGTGGTGGCCCTGGCCGGCGAGAAACGCGAGATCGTGCTGAAGGCGCAGCTCGAACGGGACGTGCGCCTCGTCAGGTTCGAGGAGGGGCGCATCGAGCTCAGCCTCACCGAAACCGGCAGCCGCACCATCGCCAACGATCTCACCCGCGCCCTCCAGCAATGGACCGGCGAGCGCTGGATGGTCGCCCTGTCCTCGGAGGAGGGAGACGCGACCCTTCACGAGAAGGCTGTCGCGGCCGAGCGCGAGCGCAAGGAAGGCGCCGCCAACCATCCTCTCGTGCAGGCAGTTTTGTCCAAGTTTCCCGGCGCGCAGATCGTGAACGTGATCGAACGGGCGGAGAAGCCCGGCGAGGATGCGGACGCCGAAATCCTCGGCGAAGCCGATGCGCTGGCCGCGCACGAGGCCGAGGACGACGACGATCTTTTCTGATTTTCTTTTTTGAGATTGAGGACACGGTCATGAAGGACATCATGGGATTGATGAAGCAGGCTCAGGCCATGCAGCAGAAGCTGCAGGACGCCCAGGCCGAGCTCGACACCCTGGAAGTCGACGGCTCCGCCGGTGGCGGCGTCGTGACCGTGAAGGTGACCGGCAAGGGCAGCCTGAAATCCATCAACATCGATCCCTCGCTCATGAACCCGGACGAGAAGGAGATCCTCGAGGATCTCATCGTCGCGGCCATGAACGATGCTCGCGGCAAGGCCGAGCGCGTCACCCAGGAGCGCATGGAAAGCATTACCAAGGGCCTGCCGCTGCCTCCGGGGCTGAAGCTGTTCTGAGCATCGCGCGAAGAAGTGGGTACCGGTTCTTCGCATGAGGCGATGCGGCAAAAGCAAGAAGAGAACCTGAATGGCTCAACACGTCGCCGGTCCCGAGATCGAGCGCCTGATCCAGCTCCTCGCCCGCCTGCCGGGCCTGGGACCGCGTTCCGCGCGGCGCGCGGCGCTCCATCTCATCAAGAAGCGCGAGACGCTGCTCAACCCGTTGAGCGATGCCATGCGCATCGCCAACGAGCGCATCGTCGTATGCTCGTCCTGCGGCAATGTCGATACATCGGATCCCTGCACTGTCTGCCGGGATGCCAAGCGCGATCCGTCCATCCTCGTGGTCGTGGAGGATGTGTCGGACCTCTGGGCGCTGGAGCGGTCCGGCGCGGTCAGCGCCAGGTATCACGTGCTCGGCGGCGTGCTCTCGCCGCTCGACGGCGTGCGGCCCGAGCACCTGAACCTGGAGCGCCTCGTCGCGCGTGCCTCCGAGCCCGGCGTGAACGAGGTGATCCTGGCGCTCAACGCCACGGTCGACGGCCAGACCACGGCCCATTACATCACCGAGCTGCTCGCCCATCTGCCCGTGAAGGTGACCAAGCTCGCCCACGGCGTACCCGTCGGCGGCGAGCTCGATTATCTCGACGAGGGCACGCTCTCGGCGGCGATCCGGCAGCGCACGTCGTTCTGAAGCGGCTCCGATATCTCCGACGTCATCATCGCACGATGCCGGTGATCCCGATTGGAGAAGCGCTCCCCCACCGCTGTCATTCCGGGGCGCCGCAGGTGAACCCGGAACCCATAATCACGACGCGGAAGGAATGAGCGAGCAGCGTTGCGCCTCTTCCTCCACCGTCAGCGGCTATGGGTTCCGGGTTCCGCTTCGCGGCCCCGGAATGACAGCAAGGGGGCTTTTCAGCCTGGGATGGCCATGACGTGGAGGGTGTCATCCCCGGCGCACGAAGTGCGGGAAGGGGATCCACCCACAGGCGTGGAGCTATAGATTCCCTTCCCCTCCGCTTCGCTCCGGCTGGGAATGACAAGCGTGGTTCTCATGCTGGCCGCAGATCATGACGTGACAGGTGTGAGCGCCGTTGCTAATCAGGCGGCAGCGAAACCCTGACCCGAGTTGCCCATGTCCACCGCTGATCTCGCCCGCACCATCGACGCCGCCTGGGAGGACCGGGCCAATGTGAATCCTTCGACGACCGGCGCCGTCCGCGAAGCCGTCGAGGAGTCGATGAACCTTCTCGATTCCGGCAAGGCCCGCGTGGCCGAGAAGACCGGCGGCGAGTGGCAGGTGCATAAGTGGCTGAAGAAGGCCGTGCTGCTGTCCTTCCGCCTCAACGACATGAGCGTCATCAAGGGCGGGCCGGGCCATGCCGTCTGGTGGGACAAGGTGCCGTCCAAGTTCGACAACTGGTCCGAGACTGAGTTCAAGGCCGCGGGCTTCCGCGCCGTCCCAAACTGCACCGTGCGGCGCGGTGCCTATATCGCCCCCGGCGTGGTGCTGATGCCCTCCTTCGTCAATCTCGGCGCCTATGTGGACGAGAACACCATGGTCGACACCTGGGCGACGGTCGGCTCCTGCGCCCAGATCGGCAAGAACGTGCATCTCTCGGGCGGCGTCGGCATCGGCGGCGTGCTGGAGCCGCTCCAGGCCAACCCGACGATCATCGAGGACAATTGCTTCATCGGCGCCCGTTCCGAGGTCGTAGAAGGCGTCGTCGTGGGCGAAGGCTCGGTGCTCTCCATGGGCGTGTTCATCTCGGCCTCGACCAAGATCGTCGACCGCAACACCGGCGAGGTCTTCGTCGGCCGCGTGCCGCCGTATTCCGTGGTCGTCCCCGGCTCTCTCCCCGGCAAGCCGCTCCCGGACGGCACCCCCGGCCCGTCGCTCTACTGCGCCGTCATCGTAAAGCGCGTCGACGCCCAGACCCGCGCCAAGACGGGGATCAACGAGCTGCTTAGAGATTAAACCTTATGTCCAGGGCCCCGTTCATTATATTCTCAGTACTCGGTGGGGTCCTCTTCTTGGTGGGCGGGATCTTGGGGGTTCTTTTGTTCACAGATACCGCCGACTACCTGAACGATTGGACAGTTGCGCAACGAGAAAAGCATGATGCTTTTTTATCGCTTGCAGCCGGTCTTGTTACATCGATCGTTGCTATTCCGCTCTTTGCCAAGCGGTTCAGGTATCTTGGCGTGAGTGGTTGGTGGTCCATACCCGCCTATCTGCTGATAATTATTGCGTTCTTTATCGAGGCATATGTTCCGGCAGCAGTCGTCATGAGCAGCCCGCTCCTGATCTTGTTCTTCATCATTTACCTGGGAATGGTATTCGGTGAGGAATTGTCTTCCATCGGTTGGAGTAAGCGGTGAAAGTCACTGACGTTGTCTCCCTAGCCCAATCCCTCCTACGCTGCCCGTCCGTGACACCGGAAGAGGGTGGCGCTCTCTCCTTCATCGAAAGCGTACTGAAGGAGGCGGGCTTCGAGGTTCATCGGCCGGTCTTCTCCGAGCCCGGCACACCGGATGTGGAAAATCTCTATGCCCGCTACGGCAAGGGCGAGCCCTATCTGCTCTTCGCCGGGCATACGGACGTGGTTCCTCCTGGCGATGCGAGTCGGTGGCAATACGATCCGTTCGGCGGCGAGATCCATGGCGGCGAACTCTACGGGCGCGGCGCGGTCGACATGAAAGGCGGCATCGCCTGCATGATGGCGGCAGCGCTCGACTTCATTCGCAATCACCCGGACTTCAAAGGCTCCATCGGCTTCCTGATCACGGGCGACGAGGAGGGGCCTGCGGTCAACGGCACGGTGAAGCTGCTTGAGTGGGCGAAGGGACGCGGAGAGCGTTTCGATCACTGCATCCTGGGCGAGCCGACCAACCCCAACCAGCTCGGCGACATGATCAAGATCGGACGTCGCGGGTCGCTCACAGGCAGGATCGTCATCGAGGGCAAGCAGGGGCACGTGGCCTATCCGCATCTCGCGGACAATCCGATTCCTGGCATGATGCGCCTGCTCGATGGGCTGCTGAAGGAGCCGCTCGATCGGGGGACGGATCATTTCGACGCCTCGAACCTCGAGGTGACCACTGTCGACGTCGGAAATCCGGCCTCCAACGTGATCCCGGCCGAGGCGAAGGCGACCTTCAACATCCGCTTCAACGATCTCTGGACGCCGCACAGCCTGGAGGTGGAGATCGAGCGCCGCCTGCGCGAGGCTGCCGGCAACACTGTGCGCTACACCCTGACGATGGAGCCGACCAACGCGGTAGCTTTCCTCACCCCACCAAACGAGTTCGTGGGCTTCATCGCCGATGCCATCAAGGCGGAGACCGGCTCGCAGCCGAAGCTGTCCACCACGGGCGGCACGTCGGATGCTCGCTTCATTGTGAAGGACTGTCCCGTCGTCGAATTCGGCCTCGTCGGACAGACCATGCACCAGATCGACGAGCGGGTGGCCGTAGGCGATTTGGATCGTCTCGCAACGATTTACCGCAAGGTGCTGGACGCCTATTTTGCCGGGTGAGTCCGACCGGAAACTTGACCGTTTAAACTAAAGTCGGAGAAAGGCCGGAACGTTTTGCAGGCGCCGTCCATTTTTCGAGGGCAACCGTCTTCGAAAAATGAGGCCGCCGATGATCGTTACGGCTGATGAGGTCAATCGCTCGTTCAGGGGGACGCTCGACCTGCTCAACAGCAGGTCCGAGGGCCTGAAATCCTTCGACATGAGCGAGCGGGGCTTCTGGCGCTCCTTCACGGCGATCTGGCTGACGCTTCCGGCTTATGTGGTGTCGCTCGCCTTCGAGCGCCTGCGCCTCGGCATCCTCCAGCCGGACCGGCCTCTGCTCGACAGTTTCTGGATCGACCTCGTCGTCGCTCTCGGCCACGTGGCGGGCTTCATCGCCCTGCCGGTCGCCATGATCGGGATCGCCCGGTGGTTCCGGCTTGAGAAGACCTATGTGCCCTTCGTCATCGTGACGAACTGGATCTCCGTCGTCGGGATGCTGGTGCTCTCGGTGCCGGCGATGCTCATGCTGCTCGGCTGGGCGCCTCCGGGGCTCGCCAGCCTGTTCGCTCTCGCCTTCGCGATCATCATCGTGCGGCTGCAATGGTTCGCCACCAAGGAGACGCTGAAGATCGCGAGCCTTCCGGCGCTCGGCATCGTGGTGCTCGGCATCGTGCTCAATTCCGTCATCGGAACGGCGATGCGGGGGCTTCTAGGCTGAAGCATCGAACGCAAAAGTGGGAACCGGTTTTGCGTGTAAAGATGCGACAAACAAAATCTTAGAGTTCGGGATAATCGACGCCGATCAGATAAAGCCCCGTCGACGGAGCCATCGGCCCGCAGCGCCTGCGGTCGCGCGCATCGAGGGCGTCGCGCACGTCCTCCACCGACCAGCGTCCCGCGCCGGCCCGCTCCAGGGTTCCCGTCATGGAGCGCACCTGATGGTGCAGGAACGACCGCGCGGAAGCATAGATGCGGATCTCGTCGCCGATCCGCTCCACGTCGAGCCGGTCGAGGGTGCGGACCGGGCTGTTGGCTTGGCACTCGGCGGCCCGGAAGGTAGTGAAGTCGTGCCGTCCGATCAGCGTCTGCGCGGCCTCGTGCATCAGGTCGGCGTCGAGCTTCCAGGCCACATGCCAGACCCGGTCCGCGTCCAGAGCTGGGGGCGCGCGGCGGTTGAGGATGCGATAAACGTAGTGGCGCTTCACGGCGGAGAGGCGGGCGTGGAACGTCTCGGGCACGGCTTCAGCCGAGAGGATGGCCACGGGAGCGGGCTTCAGGTGAGCGTTGGTGGCGTCGCGGACCGTGTCCGGCCGCCAGTCCTTGTCCAGGTCCACGTGAACGACCTGATGGGTGGCGTGAACCCCGGAATCCGTCCGCCCGGCGCAATGGATGCGCACCGCCGCGCCCGTGAAGCGCGCGATGGCATCCTCCACCGCCTGCTGCACGGAGAGCCCGTTCGTCTGATGCTGCCAACCGGTGAAGGGCGTGCCGTCGTATTCGACGACAAGCTTGTAGCGAGGCATGTTATTTCAGTTCTGCGAAGGCTCTGGCGTAAGTGACCGGGCCGTGAGCCTCTTTCCCATGGTCGGAAAGGGCAAGGGCCTGAAGATAGGGGCCGTCATAGAGCGTCTTGAACCTGCGCGCCAGCGCCGTCGAGAAACCGAAGCGGCCATAATAGTCCGGCTCGCCCAGGACGAGCACCAAGTCGAATCCCTTGGCTTTCATCCGTTTCAGGCCTTCCTCGATGAGATGGCCCCCCACCCCCTGCCCCTGATTGGCGGGAATCACCGCGAGAGGAGCCAGGCCGCAGCCTTTGACGGAAGGGGCCTCGTGGAGGGTCAGGCGGGAGAAGGCGATATGCCCGACCGGTTCCGCTCCATAGGCCGTGAGGGACAGAATCAGGTCGCCATCGTTGCGCAGGCGCTGGACGAGACTGGCTTCAGCCAGCTGCCCGAACGCGGCCTGATAAATCGCGCAGAGCCCCGCCCAGTCGGCGGATTCCTCCAGACGAACCTCCATGCTGGACCTCACGCGAATTTGGCGCCCGGACCAAGCCTCACGCCCCGCAGGAACTCTTCGAAGGCCACGGGGCCCTTTCCGGCACGCTGAACCTGAATCAGGCGGATCGCACCCTCGCCACAGGATATTGTACCATCGTTGTCGAGCAGTGTCGCGGGCGAAGCTGAACCTTTTCCCAAGGCCGCCCTGAGAACCTTCACCCGCTCCGGGCCCTTGCCGAAATCGGCCGTGAAATAGGCGCCCGGGAAGGGCGAGAGCCCGCGAATGTGGTCGTGTACGGCCTGTGCCGGCTTCGACCAGTCGATCAACGCGTCCTCGTTCTTGAGCTTATGGGCATAGGTCACGCCCTCCTCGGGCTGGGGCGTGAAGCCCAGGCCCCCGCGGGAGAGGGCGGCGAGCGCCCGCACCATGAGGTCGGCGCCCAGGACCATGAGGCGGTCGTGGAGTTCGCCGGCATTCATGTCCGGCGTGATCGCCACCCGCTCGACCATGGCAACGGGACCGGTATCCAGGCCCTCCTCCATCTTCATGACGGCGACGCCGGTCTCCCGGTCGCCGGCCATGACGGCCCGCTGGATCGGTGCCGCGCCACGCCAGCGCGGGAGCAGGGAGGCGTGGAGGTTGAGGCAGCCGAGTTCCGGTGCCTCCAGGATGGCCTTCGGCAGCAGCAGGCCGTAGGCCACCACCACCGCCACGTCAGCGTTATGGCTACGGAAAATCTCGGCGGCTTCCTCCGTGCGGAGGGTTTTCGGCGTCAGCACGGGAAAGCCGAAACGATCCGCCATCCGGTGGACCGGGGAGGGCTTCAGCTCCATGCCGCGTCCGGCCGCGGCGGGCGCGCGGGTATAGACGGCCACCACGTCATGGCCCTGGCCGACGATCTCGGACAGGGTCGGCACAGCGAAATCCGGCGTGCCCATGAAGACGACGCGCAGGCTCATGCCCCGGCCTCGCGCTTGGCCGCCTTCTTGAACTTGGTCATGACCCGGTCGCGCTTGAGTTTGGACAGGTAGTCGATGAACAGGACCCCGTTCAGATGGTCGATCTCATGCTGCACGCAGGTCGCGAGCAAGCCGTCCGCATCCTGCTCGATGGTCTCACCCTTCAGGTTCATGAAGCGGAACCGCACCCGGTCGGGACGCTCGACCTCCTCGTAATATTCGGGGATCGACAGGCAGCCCTCCTCGTAAACCCGCTTCTCCTCCGACGCCCAGGTGATCTCCGGATTGATGAGAACCATCGGCTGACGCTCGTCGTCGGACTTGGACACGTCCATGGTCACCATGCGGACCGGCACGCCGATCTGGATGGCGGCGAGGCCGACGCCGGGGGCGTCGTACATGGTTTCCAGCATGTCGTCGGCCAGCTGGCGGATCTCGCTCGTGATTTCCTTGATGGGTTCGGAAACCAGGCGGAGCTTGGAATCGGGAATGATGACGAGGGGTCTGATACTCATGATCGCGGGAGATAAGCGCTTGCGAAAGGATGGTCAAATCGTTCGTCTTGAGCATCGGACCCAAAAGTGTCCACCCTTTTGGGACCGATCCGATGCCTATCATTCATGAGTGCATCGTTTTCGCGGAAAAGTGGAATCCTCTTTTCCGCACGAGGCACTTGTGTTCGGATGCGTCCGTCAACCGGAACTATAGGCCCCATGAACGATGTCGTCCTGATCCTCGGCCAGACTCCCCTGACCTGGGGGCAGATCGTCATGGGCATGGCCGGGCTGAGCCTCGTCCTCCTCCTGATTGTGACCATGCTTCTCCTGCGGACCCGCCGGGAGAGGGCCCTGGAGGCCGCCATCGCGGACGAGCGGGCCAGGGAAATGGACGACAAGGTGGCCGAACTCACCCGCATCCAGTCGGAAATGACCGGCCGGATGCGGACCATGGCCGAGGTTTTCGGCTCCCGCCAGAGCGATTTCGTCCGCATGATCTCGGAGCGCATCGATGGATTGCAGCACCGGGTCGGGCAGGGGCTGGAGGCTTCCACGCGCCACCAGTCGGAGAACCTCTCCAAGCTCAACGAGCGCCTAGCCGTCATCGATGCGGCGCAGCAGAACCTGACGAGCCTCACTGGCGAGATCGTGGGGCTGAAGGACATCCTCTCCAACAAGCAGACCCGTGGCGCCTACGGGCAGGGGCGGATGGAGGCGATCGTCCGCGACGGGCTTCCGGCCAACGCCTTCGAGTTCCAGGCGACCTTGTCGAACCGCACGAGACCCGATTGCCTCGTACGCCTGCCCGGCGACGGGCGCGGCCTCGTGATCGACGCCAAGTTCCCGCTGGAGGGTTTCACCCTCTTCCGGGAGGCCAAGGGCGATGAAGCGCGCGGCCGCGCGGCCGCGAGGGTCCGCAACGACATGCTCGTGCACGTGAAGGACATCGCAGAGAAGTACCTGATCCCGGGCGAGACCCAGGACATCGCGATGCTCTTCGTCCCGGCGGAATCCATCTATGCCGATCTGGCCGAGCATTTCGACGACGTGGTCCAGAAGGCTCACCGCGCCCGCATCGTCATCGTGTCGCCCTCGCTCCTGACCCTGGCCATCCAGGTGATGCAGGCCCTGGTCCGCGATGCCCGCATCCGCGAGGAGGCAAGAGTGATCCAGGTCGAGGTGCAGAAGCTCCTGGAGGACGTGGTGCGCCTGGACGCCCGGGTGGCGAAGCTCGACACCCACTTCCGACAGGCCCAAGAGGATGTCTCGCAGATCCGGGTCTCTGCCGACAAGATCGTCAAGCGCGGCCAAAAGATCGAGACTCTGGAATTCGACGAGGATGAGACCGAGGCGCGGGCCGAGTGGCTGCGTCTTCAGGGTCGGAATCTCCGGGCCGTGGAATAAAAGCATCCGACGATGCGTTCATGAAGGTTGCGCCGGGAACCGCCTTTCTCCCGCAACGTTCTTCCCACGCTGCACGACACGCCATGAGCATGGTGGCGTTTGACGATCAGTACATCACGGATTTTGGGAAGGATTGCGCTATGGGCCTTTTCTCGAAGGACATCAAGTCGTTGGATGATCTCTTCATCCACACCCTGCAGGACATCTACTACGCCGAGCAGCAGATCACGAAGGCGCTGCCGGAGATGATCGAGAAGGCGAGTGACCCGCAGCTGAAGCAGGCGTTCCAGACCCATCTCGGCGAAACCCAGCAGCAGATCCAGATGGTCGAGCAGGTGTTCCGCATGCATGGCCACGACCCGAAGGGCGTGACCTGCCCGGCCATCGACGGCATCATCGACGAAGCCCAGGACATTGCCGGCGACATCGACGATCCGCAGGTTCTCGACGCGGCGCTCCTGGCTGCTGCGCAGGCCGTGGAGCACTACGAGATTACCCGCTACGGCACGCTCGTCGCCTGGGCCAAGCAGCTCGGCCGCGAAGACTGCGCCGGCGTCCTCCACCAGATCCTCGATCAGGAAAAGTCCACCGATCAGAAGCTCAACCGGATCGCCGAGAGCAAGATCAACACGAAGGCCGCGTAAGGTTTTCGGCCGATGGAACTGAAATGGCCTCCGAAAGGGGGCCATTTTTGTTTTGCGTGACGGAGTTCTTCAATGCTGTCATGGCCGCCCCAACCCATAAGCCCTCATCCTGAGGAGGTCGCAGAGCGACCGTCTCGAAGGACGAGGGCGTCTTCAGTGCGTGCTGGATGATCCTTCGAGACGGTGCTGCGCACCTCCTCAGGATGAGGTCGGAGTGTGAGAAAAGCCAGGATCATCGGCACAAGGCCGGCCATGACGTCGAGGGGAGGAAACCAATCCGCCTCTACTTCACCGGCAACGCATAGGCGCGCAAAAAGTCCGCCAGATCGTTGGTGATGTAGTCGATATCCGGCGTCCGGACGGCCTCCTGCTCGAAGCTCTCCCGGAACGGGTCGAAGGTCTTGGGCACGATGAGCGTGGTGGTCATGCCGAGCTCGTGCGGCACCGTGAGGTTCTTGGCGATGTCCTCGAACATGGCCGCGCGGGCCGGCTCCACCCCGTGCTTGTCGAGGAAGACTTCGTAGGCACGCCGGTCGGGCTTGGGCACGAAGTTCGAGGCGGCAATGTCGAACACGTCCTCGAAATAGTCGAGAATGCCGATCTTCCTCGCCACGTTCTCCGCATGCTTGCGCGAGCCGTTGGTGAGGATGAGCTTGCGGCCAGGCAGCTTCTCGATGGCCTCGCCCAGGCTATGGTTCAGCTCGATATCCGTGTGGTCGATATCGTGGGCGAAATCGAGGAAGTCGGCCGGATCGATGTCGTGTTCTTCGATCAGCGCCCGCAAGGTCGTGCCATGCTTATGATAGAAGTACTTCTGCAAAGCTTTGGCAGAGAGGCCGTCGATGCCGAAGAAGTTGGCGACATAAAGCGTGATCCGCTCGTCGACCTGGGGCCAGATCCGCGAAGTGTGCGGGTAGAGCGTATTGTCCAGGTCGAAGACCCACGTCTCCACATGGGCGAATTGACGGGAGTCGGGCGACGACAGGTGGTTTTCGACAGGCGGCTTAGCGTTCATGGATCCCAAAGACGACAATGGGGCCGTGCGGCCCCACTGACAAATATATAGGCTCTTTCGGCCGATCCGTGAAGGGATAGCGCATCGTGCGGACCCAGCGGGCCGCGCTAGCGAAAAGTGGATCCGGTTTTTCGCCTTGAACGATGCGCTCTTCAAAGAGTGGAGCATCGGAATAAATCCCAAAAGTGCAATCCACTTTTGGGTCCGATGCTTGACCTTAACCCCTGCGGATCAGGGTGCCCGCACCGTGGTCGGTGAACAGCTCCAGCAGCACCGCATGGGGTACCTTCCCGTCGAGGATGACGACCGCTTCCACGCCCCTTTCCAGGGCATAGATGCAGGTCTCGATCTTCGGGATCATGCCGTCCGTGATGGTGCCGTCGGCGATCAGGCGGCGGCAATCCTCGATGGTCATTTCCGGGATGAGGTTCTTGTTCTTGTCGAGAACCCCCGGAACATCCGTGAGCAGCAGGAGGCGCTTTGCCGTCATGGCGCCGGCGATGGCGCCCGCGAAGGTGTCGGCATTGACGTTGTAGGTCTGGCCGTCATGCCCGGTCGCCACAGGGGCGAGGACGGGGATCAGCTCGGCCTGGAGAACCTGGTCCAGGACGGCGCGGTTCACGTGCTCCGGCTCGCCCACGAAGCCGAGATCCACCACCTTCTCGATGTTGGAATCAGGGTCGACGGCCGTGCGAGTCACCTTGCGGGCGGTGACCATGTTGCCGTCCTTGCCGGAGAGGCCAACGGCCTTGCCGCCCTCGGCGCCGATCCAGCCGACGATCTGCTTGTTGATGGAGCCCGCGAGCACCATCTCGACGACCTCGACCGTGGCCTCGTCCGTGACGCGCAGGCCGCCCTTGAACTCGGACTTGATGCCGAGCTTTTCCAGCATCTTGCCGATCTGCGGCCCGCCGCCATGGACGATGATCGGCTTGATGCCCGATTGCTCGAGCAGGACCACGTCCTCGGCGAAGTCCTCGGCCGCGGCGCGGTCGCCCATGGCATGGCCGCCATACTTGATCACCACCACCTGCTGGTCATAGCGCTGCATGTGCGGCAGAGCCTGCACAAGCACCTCCGCCTGCACATGAACGTCGGGAAGGGGGATGGACGGATCGGACATGAACGGCTCCGGCGCAGGTATCGGGATCAAACGGCCTGCCTTCTAGCTCAAGGACGGGCCGCTGCAAACAGGAGTTCAGACCCTCAGGCGGAGAAGGGCCGAGATTCCGACCAGGAGCCAGCCCACCATAAGGAGGATGCCGCCTGTCGGCGCGGCCCTGGGGAAGAGCGCCACGCCGGAGAAGGCGCGGCGGGAAAGGTCGCCGCAGAACAGGACGAGGCCGAGAACCAGGACGTAGCCGGCGATCTGGGCCAGCATGGGGTTCACGGCCCCGGCCGTCATCAGGGCGACGAGGGCCAGCAGGGCGGGGGCATGAAACAGCAGGAACTGCGCCGCCGTGGCGAGATTCCCGCCCGTGATGTGAGCCGCGGCCGCGGACAATCCGACGCCGAGAAGGCCTGAGAGCGAGGCCAGGACGATCAGGATCCGGGCGGCGAGGTTCATCCCGCGCCTCTTTCACTCAGGAGCTTGGCGACCCCGGCACGCAGCTCGGGAATGCCGAAACCCGTGCGGCTCGATGTCGGCAGGATCTCGGGGAAGGCGGCGGCGCGCTTCTCGATCTTCTGGAGGATGTCGGCCATGCGCTTGTCGAGCTCGTCCTTCTTCAGCTCATCGGCTTTCGTCAGGACGATCTGGTAGGAGACGGCGGCCGTGCCGAGGGTTTCGAGAACCGCCTCGTCGACCGGCTTGATGCCGTGGCGGGCGTCGATCAGCACGTAGACGCGGGCGAGGCTCGCGCGACCGCGAAGGTAGTCGTGGATCAGCTGCGTCCAGGCCGCGACCTTCTGCTTCTCGACGGCCGCATAGCCGTAGCCCGGCATGTCGACCAGATGGAAGCGGTCGTTGATGTTGAAGAAGTTGAGCTGCTGGGTGCGGCCCGGCGTATGCGAGGTGCGAGCCAGCGTGTTGCGCCCGGTCAGCGCATTCACGAGGCTCGACTTGCCGACATTGGAGCGGCCCGCGAAGGCGATCTCCACCTTGCTCATGGGCGGCAGGTTCTTCAGCGAGTTCGCGGCCCAGATGAAATCCGCCTCGCCGGCAAAGAGCTTGCGGCCGATCTCGAGAAAGGGGTCGGTATCAGGTTCCATATCGGTCATGGGGCCCTTATCGGCGCTTGGTGCCCGGAGTTCAAGGCACCTCGCTCAAGCTTTTCAGGTCTCTTGGGGCGCTGCGGCCCAGAACGGCTCGGCCTTGGCGAGCTTCTTGGAGGCCTTTTCGGCCTGGGACAGGAGTTTGCGTTCGCGCCTTTTCGTGTCTCCGGCAGCCCTGCGGACCAATTTCCGGAACGGCGGGTCGAGCAGGGTTTTGCTCACCTCCATGTCGTTCAGCTTGCCCAGGATGTCCTGCAGGCCCTCCAGAAGGTCCAGCATGGCCTTGCGGCTTTTCCTCGCCGGAATGCCCGGAAACAGGGTGGCGAAGAACTCCACGCCGTAGCGCAGCTTCTTGATGCGGATGCGAAGCGTGTGGCGGCCCTCTCCGCTCAGAGCGGTCATCTGCCGTGCGCCCCGCCGGATCCGCCGCCAGCGGCGCGCGAATTCCTCGGTCGCCCGTGCTTGAGCGGGCATGTCCCGTGCGGCCCTGACGGACGGCTTGCGCCGCGTGAGCCAGCGACCGGTCTCGATCCATGTCGCGGCTTTCAGGACCGCCCTCATGAAGCGGGGCTTGGACAGGGTTCTCAGGAGGCGCTCGAAGGCCTCGGCTCGAAGCCGTACGGCTTCTTCCAGAACCTGCGGGCCACTATCGTGGTCGTCGGCCTTGCGCAGCCGCGCGATCAGAACGTCGAGATCGCGAACGAGGCCGAGCTTCTTGCCCGCCCATCGGAGCTCGGCCCGGACGGCCTCGCTGTCCCGGTCCCGCAACATCGGCTCGAACAGCGAGATCGCCGCGTTGAGCCGCCGGAACCCGACCCGCGTCTGATGCACCAGCTCGGGATCGCTGCTCCGGCGCAGAAGCGCTTCGTTCCGGATGATCTGGGACAGGCAGGCGCGTGCGATCATCTGGAACGCTTCGGCGCACGAGGCCTGGGTCGGAATGACGATCCGGCCCGCCTTGATCGGCATGCCGTCCGCTTGACCCAGAAGCCGGTAACCGCGCTCGGATTTCGTCACGGGTGAAAGACGAAGCGGGATGCTGTCGGCAAGATCGTCGGCGAGGGAGAAAAGGACTGACGGATCCCCGTCCTTCAACTCCAGTTCGACCTCGCAGAACTGCTCCGAGCCGGCCTCGGTCGACGTTCTGGCCTCGTCGAGGGCGAGTTCGATCGTGGCGCCGTCGCGCTTGATCTCGAAGGCTTGCCGGTCCGTGTCCACGGTGAAGACCGGCTTCAGGTCGTGGCGGATGGAATCCGTGGCGACCAGGGGAGCAAGGGGCGTGCCGGCCGCCGCCGCGAGATCGGGCCCGTCATCGACCGGGGTTTCCCATTCGCCGCGGTCGAGGGCGAGGCCCCGCGCCTTGCGTTCGGCCTTGATGGTCTGTGTGCTCCGACCGTTCCCCTGCCGGACCCGGAGGGTCAGCCCGGCCTTGTGCAGGGCGCAATCCGTCGAATCGTAATAGACGGCATGGAGGGCTCCGCCCTGGTCGGGAAGCGCCCGGGCCTCGGACATCACCGGATGGCGAAGGAGCTTGCCTGCGGCGTCCGCGGCGAGCTCCAGCT
Organism: Microvirga sp. 2MCAF35; assembly: GCF_052115545.1. Lineage (NCBI taxonomy): Bacteria > Pseudomonadati > Pseudomonadota > Alphaproteobacteria > Hyphomicrobiales > Methylobacteriaceae > Microvirga > Microvirga sp. 2MCAF35. The sequence continues at coordinate 31,003 of NZ_JBFRGW010000019.1, read as the reverse complement.
TCAGCTCGATCTCGCTGGCCTTCCCATGTCCCGTCTTGTCCTGCCATCCGGCATTCATGGCCAGCCGTGTCTCCGGTTTTCCTGTGGCGATCATGTAGAGCGATTCACGATGAAAGCCACGTGGAAGATCGCCTGCTGGGTTTTCAGGGAGCGGCTACCAGAAATCTATCACTCTTCTACGAAACCGGAGGAGTGCATCCGACCGGACTGCCGCCATGCTGTGTCGCGATGGAAAAACGATTCAGGCTCGCACATGACGGACGCTCCCATTCTCATCCGCTCGGTCGAAATCCTCTCCGACGATTGGGCCATCCTCAAGAAATTCACCTTCGACTACCGGCGCCGGGACGGCAGCCTGGAACGGCAGGTCCGGCAGACCTATGATCGCGGCCATGGCGCCGTAATCCTGCCCTACGATCCTGAACGTGGCACTGTGCTGCTCGTCCGCCAGTTCCGGCTGCCCGCCTATGTGAGCGGCCATTCCGAGCCTCTGATCGAGGCCTGCGCGGGGCTTCTCGACAAGGACGATCCGGAAACCTGCATCCGCCGGGAGGCGGAGGAGGAACTCGGCTGCAGGCTGCGCGAGACCGAGCCCGTTTTCCACGTCTTCATGAGCCCCGGCAGCGTGACCGAGCGGCTGATGTTCTTCATCGCCCGCTATTCGCCGCAGGATCGTATCGGCGAGGGCGGGGGCGACAGGCATGAGGGAGAGGACATCGAGGTGCTGGAAATGGCGCTCGATGAAGCCCTCGCCCTGGTGGATCAGGGTCTCATCGTCGACGGCAAGACCATCATGCTGCTCCAGCACCTGAAGCTCAAAGGTCTTGCAAGGACCTGACAAAGAAAAACCCCGGGTCGAAACCCGGGGTTTTTGCTTGTTTCGATCGGTTGCCGCTCAGCCCTTGGCCGGGCTGGCCTTGCGGCTGAAGGTCTTGCGCAGGTTGTCCCAGAGCTCGATCTTCACGCCGTTGCGGCGCATGATGAAGCCCTGCTGGGTGACCGACAGGAGATTGTTCCAGGCCCAGTAGATCACGAGACCGGCCGGGAACGAGCCGAGCATGAAGGTGAAGATCACCGGCATCCAGGAGAAGACCTGCTTCTGCACCGGGTCCGGCGGCTCCGGGTTCATCTTCATCTGCAGCCACATGGTGAAGCCCATGATGATGGGCCAGAAGCCGAGCATCAGGAAGTGGCCGATCACCGGCACGGCGCCCGGATTGTAGGGCAGGAGGCCGAACAGGTTGAAGATCGAAGTCGGATCGGGAGCCGCGAGGTCGCGGATCCAGCCGAAGAACGGCGCATGGCGCATTTCGATGGTGACGAAGAGCACCTTGTAGAGCGCGAAGAACACCGGGATCTGGATCAGCACCGGCCAGCAGCCGGCGACCGGGTTGATCTTCTCCTTGCGGTAGAGCTCCATCAGCGCCTGCTGCTGCTTCATCTTGTCGTCGGCATAGCGCTCGCGGATCGAGGCCATCTCCGGCTGCACCGCCTTCATCTTCGCCATGGAGCGATAGGACTTGCTGGCGAGCGGGAAGAACAGGCCCTTCAGGATCACGGTCACGAGCAGGATCGCGATGCCGAAATTACCGAACAGGCGGAAGAAGAAGTCCAGAACCTTAAAGAGCGGCTTGGTGATGAAGTAGAACCAGCCCCAATCGATCAGGAGATCGAAGTTCTTGATGTTCAGGGCGTTGTGATAGCCGTCGACGGTCGCGACTTCCTTGGCGCCGGCGAACAGGCGCTGGGTCACTTCCGTGGTGGCGCCAGGCTGGAGCGTCTGCGACGCACCGGCCACGGTGGCCTGGTACGTGCGATCCGTCGTCTGGCCCTGCTGCGACGTGAAGGAGCCCTGGAAGGGCTGCGTCTGGTCGGGGATGACCGCCGCCGCCCAGTACTTGTCGGTGATGCCGAGGAAGCCGCCGGTGACCGAATTCCAGATCTGGCCGACCGTGCTGCCGCCCGAGATCGGCTCCTTCTTGTCCAGGTTCGCGTAGGTGACCTCTTGGAGCCCGTTGTCGCCGAGAACGCCGATCATGCCTTCGTGCAGCACGTAATAGCCGAGGGTCACGGGCTTTCCGTGGCGGGACACGAGGCTGTAGGATTGCAGCGTCACGGGAGCCGAGCCGCGGTTCTCGACCGCGTCCTTGACCGTGAACATGTACTTATCGTCCACCGAGATCGTGCGCCGGAAGACCAGGCCCTGCTCGTTCTGCCAGGTCAGGGTCACGGGGCTGCCGGGGGTGAGCGAGGTCTTGTCGGCCGTCCAGACTGTGTTCTGGTTCGGCAGGCTGCCAGCCTCGGTACCGATCCAGCCGAATTCCGCGTAATACGGGTTCTGGGTGCCGGTGGGCGAAAGGAGCACGATGATCGGGCTCTTGGGGTCCACCGTCTCGCGGTAATGCTTGAGGGACACGTCGTCGACGCGCCCGCCGCGCATGTTGATCGAGCCGGAGATCGCCGGCGTGTCGATGGCGACGCGCGGCGAAGCGGCAAGGGCCGCCTCACGGGATTGAACGGACGGGGCCGTCGGCGTGCTCGGGACGGTTCCCGGCACGGTGGGCGAGGCTCCGCCGGCCTGGCTCGGGCTTGCCGGCGGGTTCGGCGCCGTGGGGTTCACCTGCGTGGATTGTGCCTGCTGGGCTGCCTGCCGCTGCTTTTCGGCCTGAGGTGCCGCATAAAAATATTGCCAGCCGAGCAAGATCGCCAGCGATAGCGCGATGGCGACGATGAGGTTTCTGTTGTCTTCACGCATGGGAATGTCCGCGACGCTCGCCGTTGGGGGGAGGTGAGGAAGAGGGCCGACGCTCTGCAGGCGGTGCGCTTCTCGGCTTGGTGACCGTCCGCAGCGCGCGCCGAAGATCGTCGATGAGCAGATCGAAATCGGCGGAGAGGATGTCGCGTCGTCCGATGATGACGACGTCCGCATCGATATTCGCGTAATCCTGGCCCGCCGCAGGAATGGCGGCCCGGAGCCGGCGCTTGATCCGGTTGCGCTCGGTGGCGTGGCCGACACGCTTCGTGACCGTGAGGCCGAAGCGCAGGCCGAGGCCCGAGCCCTCGCGCAGCCGAGCCTGAACCGACATCCGCTCGGTATGAAAGCGGCGGCCAGAGGCCGCCGCGACGAAGTCAGGTCTTTTCGTCAGACGCCCGAGGCTTTGCTCTGCGCGAGGTTCGCGCATCGGGCGATCCTAAGCTGCTTACGCCGAAAGGCGCTTGCGGCCATGGGCGCGGCGAGCGGCAATGACCTTGCGGCCACCCTTGGTCGCCATGCGCGCACGAAAGCCGTGGCGGCGCTTGCGAACCAGCTTGCTCGGTTGATACGTCCTCTTCACGGCACATCTCCGGTCGAATGGGGCAGCGGTGCTCGATGGCTCGCGCCCGTCTGGTTAAGTTGGGGCTGCCCCCGAAACTGTCTCGAAAAAACGATCAGCGCCCCAGAAGAGCGCTGTCAGCTTGCGGGCTTATGAAGGAACGGAGGGCCAAAGTCAACGCCGCTCTGGCCCTTATGCGGCAATCGGCCCGGCGGCTTCGCTTCCCTCACCATGCCCGTAGAAATCCATAGGACCCTGCGCTGTCGGGCACTACATAAGGCATGAAAACAAGGAGAAGTCGTGGACGATCCGCAACAGAACCCTCATAGCGCAAAAAGAACGGGCCGTATCCTGCGCATCCTGCCGCTCGCGATCTTCGTCCTGGCCCTCGCCGCCATCTTTGCGTCGGGGTTGCACCGATCCTTCAGCTTCGAGACGTTCATGCGCTATCAAGCCTGGCTACAGGACCATGTCGCCGCCCATCGCCTGACCATGCTCGGGTTGTTTGCCGTCATCTACGCGGCGGCCGTCACCCTGTCCCTGCCGGTGTCCGCTCTTCTGACGACCGTCGGCGGCTATCTGTTCGGCTGGGCCGTCGGCGGACTTACGGCCTCGGTTGCGGCGACCCTGGGGGCGACCGGCCTATTCCTGGTCGCCCGTACGTCCCTGGGAGGTCCGCTCCTCGAGAGCGCGGGCGTCCGGATCCAGGCTCTCGCGGCGGGCTTTCGGACGCAGGCCTTCTTCTATCTTCTCTCCTTGCGCCTGATTCCCGCAGTGCCCTTCTGGCTGACGAATCTCGCCGCCGCCTTTTTCGGCATGCCCGCGAGAACCTTCGTGCTGGCGACCCAGCTGGGTATCCTGCCGGTGTCCTTGGCGTTCGCTTTCGCCGGCTCGGGCCTCGACGAGGCCCTATCCCGGCACGAGAAGCTTCTGGCCGAATGCCAGGCGGCCGACCGAAGCGATTGCGCGGTCGATTTCGACCCCCGGAGCCTGTTGACGCCGGAATTCCTGATCGCTCTAGCTATCCTGGGATTCCTGGCACTGGTTCCGGCGGCTTTGAAATACCGGCGCAAGCGGTCCGCCGGCGAGGATTGATGGTCGAGCAGGCGGGGATGGGGCATCGGACCCGGCACAGAACATCGCGATCGGGATTGATTCATTCCCGTCACCCTTTATCCCAGTCCATGTTGGGGACAGTGGTGGCGTTTATCGAATCGTCGGCCCACAATCCATGATCGTGGCGACCAGCCGCCTGGGGCCGCCGCTTGGAATGAAACGGGAATGAGCCGCGAGCCGACCACTCTCACAGGACGCATCCTGAGCCAGTTCGGGCTTTCCGCGCGTCTGCTCCTGTTGACCGTGCTCTTCGTGATGATCGCGGAGGTGCTCATCTATGTGCCCTCCGTGGCCAATTTCCGGTTCACATGGCTGAACGACCGGCTGGCGGCGGCGCAGATCGCCGCCATGGTCCTCGATGCCGCGCCGGAGGAAAGCCTGACGGAGGAACTGGAACTGCGCCTCCTGCACGGGGTCGGCGCCAAGGCCATCGCCCTGAAGGGGGGCGGGCGCCGGAGCCTGCTGGCCTCGGGCGAGATGCCGAACGAGGTAAGCAAGACGGTCGATCTGCGCGATGCCCATTGGCCGACCCTGGTACAGGACGCCTTCTCCGTCCTGTTCAACCCCGCGGATAAGCCGATTCGCGTCATCGGAGCGGGCATGGGGGTCGAGTTCGTCGAGATGATCCTCGATCAGGCGCCCCTGCGCCAAGCCATGATCAAGTTCTCACGCAACATCCTGTTCCTCTCCCTGTTCATCTCCGGCATCACGGCGATTCTCGTCTATCTCACCCTGCAATGGGTGATCGTGCGTCCCGTGCAGAGACTCACCGGGAACATCGCGGAATTCTCAAGCAACCCGGAGGATGCGTCACGGGTCATTCAGCCAACCGACCGCGTCGACGAGATCGGTCTCGCCGAACAGGCGCTCGCCCGCATGGAGACGACGCTCGCCGATGAGCTACGCCAGAAGCGCCGACTGGCGCAGCTGGGGCTGGCGGTCAGCAAGATCAATCACGAGCTGCGCAACATGCTCACCACGGCCCAGCTTCTCACGGATCGTCTCGACAACGTCAGCGACGAGAGCGTTCAGCGCATCGCTCCCAGGCTCGTCAACACCCTCGACCGGGCCATCGCCTTCTGCGAGACCACCCTGGCCTACGGCCGGGCCACGGAGCCCCTGCCGCAACGGCGCCTGATTCCCCTGGCACCCCTGATCGCGGAACTGTCGAACCTGACGGACCTCGCGCCGGAGGTCGGCATCGTCTTCGAAGCCCAGGTGCCCGACGACCTGATGGTCGACGCCGATCCGGACCAGCTCTCTCGGGTTCTGGTGAACGTAGTCCGCAACGCGGTCCAGGCCCTGAGCCAGACCGGATCGCCCGAGGGGCGGCCCCGGATCGATGTGTCCGCCTCCCGGGAGGATGGCACGGTGTGCATCCTCATCAAGGACAACGGCCCGGGCCTTCCCGAACGGGCGAAGACGACCCTGTTCACGCCCTTCCAGGGCTCGGCCCAGAAGGGAGGCACGGGCCTGGGCCTTCCGATCGCGGCGGAACTGGTCCAGCTCCACGGCGGGACGATCGCGCTCGACGAGAGCCACGGCACGACCTGCTTCAAGATCGCGATCCCGGACCGGCCGTCCGTGTCGGGATCGAACTGAGGCTTTCCGCACATCTTCTGCACGAAGAGGCTTGCCAAGCGGATCAGATGCCTCTATGTCAGCGGCCTCGGCGAACGTTGCTCCCCGCAACGACCGGCCGACCAAGCGCCCGTAGCTCAGCTGGATAGAGCACCAGACTACGAATCTGGGGGTCAGAGGTTCGAATCCTTTCGGGCGCGCCATTTTCCTTAACTAGAATTGATGAAGACAAGAGTTCGAGGCTCAGTTCCTGAGCGTCTGGACTCTGTATGCGTTTTGAACGCCATGAACGGCCTGGCGCCGTTCATGGCGTCTTTATGGCCAACACTCCTCCCTCATCCTGAGAAGGCGCGTAGCGCCGTCTCGAAAGAGGGGCCAGAGAGCACTGGAGGATTCTTCGAGACGTAGCTTCGCTGCTCTTCAGGATGAGGTGAGGGGGTGTTTAGCGGGGGCATCGGCCTGGGATCGAAGCCAGCGCGGCAGCCCCTTGCTCGGACATCCAGGTCTCGAGGGTTCTACACCTCGGCCGCCGGAGTGATGCCGAGGTCGTTGAGCTTGGCTCGAACCTCCGTGACCGGCCGTTTCAGTTTCAGGCTGATCACCGACACCGGGGCTCCTTCACGTGCGAGGGAAAGGAGGGCTTGGACGGCCTCGTAACTCCAATGGTCTCCAGCAGCATTCATGGCGTGCTTCTCCCTGTGAACGAAGCGCAAGCGTCCGTCGCAAGTGCGGCGAGATGATGAAATGGAGTTTTGGAGCATGGTTTGGCCGCAACCTTAGCCGAAGATGTGCGTTCCTTGTGGAGGCAACGCAGACCAAGGACCGCAACATGAGCATTCTCTGGACCATCATCATCGGCTTCGTGGCAGGCGTGATCGCTAAATGGATCATGCCCGGCCGGAACGAACCCGCCGGCTTCATCATGACGACCATCCTCGGCATCGTGGGTGCCGTTGTCGCCACCTATCTCGGGCAGGCTCTGGGCTGGTACCGGGCCGACGAGGGGGCAGGCTTCATCGGCGCTATCGTCGGCGCCATCGTCGTGCTCTTCATCTATGGCCTGATCGTCGGACGCCGCTCGTCGACGTCGTCGTATTGATCGGTTCCAGGATCGAGACCAAAGCATCGGACCTGAATTCGAATTCACGTCCGATGCTTTAGTTTTTGTTCTCTCGCATGTTCTCACGCAAAACCGGTTCCCACTTTTGCGTTCGATGCTCTAACGCCAAGGGCCACAGCGAGACTGTGGCCCTTCTTGCATGGGATGGACCCCCAAAGCAGCGTCTGCCTTGGGGCTGATGTTTTAACCGTGATGGGCGATGCGATCCTGGTCGTTCGAGCCCATGAGGGCCGCCTTGATGGGACAATTGCCCATATAGCCGCGCCAGGCGAGATAGGAACCGCCTGCAAGCGCGAGGATGTTCAGAAGGGGATTGGGGCGTGGTTTGGCGGCCGCCGCCGCAAGGCCGAGGCCAGCCAGCATGTAGGCCCCGCGCTCGACCGTGCTGAGGTTGGGCTCTCCGTCCATCATGTTCGTCACGTCTGTTCTCCTTCCTTGATCTTGGCCGAACGCGACGCGAAGCCGTGTTGTTCCCCTGCGACGAGAAGCGAGAAATCGAGCAGGAACCCCGAAGCTTGACCTTCGTTGAGTCCACACCCAACGAAGGAGTTGTTACGATGGCAGCCAAGGAAAAGACCCTGAACGATCTGTTCCTTCATACGCTGAAGGATGTTTACTACGCCGAGAAACAGATCCTGAAAGCCCTGCCGCGGATGGCGAAGAACGCCGATTCCGAGGAACTGAAGCAGGCCTTCGAGACCCATCGCGAAGAGACGGAAGGGCAGATCGAGCGCCTGGAGAAGGTGTTCGAGATGCTCGGCAAGCCGGCTCGTGGCGTACAGTGCGAAGCCATCAACGGCATCATCGAGGAAGGCAAGGAAGTCATGGAGGACTTCGCAGACAGCGAGGCTCTCGATGCTGGCATTCTCGCCGCCGCGCAGGCCGTCGAGCACTACGAGATCACCCGCTACGGCTCCCTTAAGACCTGGGCCGGCGAGCTGGGCCTGAACGATGCCGTGAAGCTCCTCGACCAGAACCTCGAGGAGGAGAAGAAGACCGACAAGCTGCTGACCCAGCTTGCCGAGGCGCGCGTGAACACCAAGGCCGCCTAAACCGCGCCTTCGAAAGAACGGTCTCGCGCCTTGTGGGCGCGAGACCGTTCTGTTTGTCGAGGCCCTTCGGACAGGTGGATCAATGCCGATGAGCCGGATCCGGCGCGACCTTCGTGTCCAGAGTCAGGCGCATGGATCCCGACGGCGTGATCTCAAGCGAGGCTCTCATCGTATCCGGATATTCCACCAGATGGAGGAAGGCCAAGAGCCTCAGGCGCGCGATGGCAGGAAGCTGCGCCAGGCAATGCGCCATGTTCTGGGAGGCACGGTCGATCAGCTCGTCCTGGATGATGCAGGTGAGGGGAGAATTCTCTTCAGGCAGCGACATAGGGCACCCGATCAAGGACAGGAGATAGCTGCGAATCGCGAACGAGCAGGGAGCCGCGCAATCCGGCAAGGCGCCGAACCTGCTCCAGGCTCTCCCGTGAAATCGTGATCGCCGCCGCGATGCAGGGCTGGCCCTCGATCATGGTCGGCAGTCCCAGGGGTTTCACCTTGAAGCCAACCTGCTGCCAGCGGGGCAGCCACCACATCTCGACCACCGCCGTGAGCTCCGTGATGCCTTCCTCCAGGCAGAACTGCTGCACGGCCGCGAGGAGGCGGCAATCCGTCCGTCCCATGCGCCGTTCCCTAACGACGAAATACCGCGTCCACTCGAAGATACGGTCGGCCCGGGGTATGCCCCGGTGCGCCATGTGGCCGAAAACCTCGCTCAGCATGTGGGGCAGAACGGTCGGATAGAGCCTCTGGCCTCCCACGACCCGGTCCTGGTCAATGGCCAGAAGATAAACCGCGTCGTCGTTGTCGTAGACGTCGATCTCCCGTCCATCGGGACGATGCAGATCGCGCCACCCGCGCTCCTTGACGAAGATCTCGTGCCTGAGGCGGAAGTATTCTTCCAATTGGTCCTTGTATAAGTGCTGGTTTTGCCTGGCGATCACATGAATTTTCGTCATCGGATGCCGTTCCCCCTTCATTATGAGTGAAGAAGTCTTCTCGCGTCCGACGAAAGAAAGATATTGTAGGAAATTACAGGTGAGACATCACAACCGGATCAGTTTGTACTGCAGCGCCCGCGCAACGGCCTGGGTCTTGTTCACCGCCTCGAGCTTCTGGCAGGCGCTGACGATGTGGGCCGTCACTGTGCGCTCCGTGATGCCGAGGATCTCGCCCGTATCTGCCGCCGATTTTCCTGCAGCGGCCCAGATCAGGGTTTCTCGCTCCCGTGGCGTGAGCAAGTTTTGGACGATGGGCGGCCGGGCCTCGAGCAGCCGCCGGGCGCGCTCGAAGGCATACATGGCCATCAGGTGGAGGGCGGGCTTCGTTCGAGGGGAGAGGTCCAGGTCCACGCCGCTCATGGAGAAGCAGGCCTCGTAGCCGTTGATCCCGTGAATGGGCAGGCAGAAGCCGTCCCGCATCCTGAAATCAGTAGCCCTGTCCATGACCTCGGCGGCCTTTTGCTCCGCCATGCGGTCGTAGGGTGCTTCCGACCACTCGAAAGGCTGGGTGGTGTTCTTGCAGAGGCGGATAATCGGATCTGACCTTACGTAATCTTGCTTGGCATAAATATCGAACCAGCCCATGGGCCACTTCTTGAGCAGGACGACCTGTTCGAAACGCTCCTTCGGGTTCGGAAGGCCCGTCATGATGAAGTTCTCGAAGCCGAACAGGGAAAAGGTTCCCGCGACCGCCTCCACCACGTCGTCCGGGCTGGTTAGGTCATCGAGGCTGTCGATGAAGGCGAAGGCTTCCGTCGCATGGTCGAAGGCGCGTCCGCTCAAGGGCATCTCCGAGGGATATACAACCTATATGGTATTACAAAAAATATCACAACCACTAGGTAGTTTTCTGTTTTATGCTACCAAAGGTTATACAATTCGCGTAGATAGTACAAGATAGCCAGAGGCAGGAGCGATCTTTGCAGAAGAAGTCACCCAACGAGGTCGATCGGCATATCGGGAGCCGTGTCAGGGCAAGGCGGATCATGCTCGGGATGAGCCAGGAGAGGCTCGCGGATGCCCTAGGACTCACGTTCCAGCAGGTCCAGAAATACGAGAAGGGCACGAACCGCATCGGAGCAAGCCGCCTCCTCAGCATCGCGGGCATTCTGGATGTGAGCTTCGAGTTCTTCTTCGAGGGGCTTCCGGGCCTTCGCGCCGGCGGGTTCTCCGACGACAGCCAGATGGCCGAGTTCCTGACGCGCTCCGACAGCGACCGCCTCGTGCGCGGCTTCCTGAAGCTGAAGGACGAGGACGCCCGCCGCAAGGTGGCGGATCTCGTCGACTGGCTAGCATCGGCCAAATAGAGTGGCCGCACCCAAGCCTGTACGAACGGCTTTTCAACAGGTGGAGCATCGGGGACGTTCGGAACCCGCCGCGCTTCTAATGGTTACTCACTCACGATTGAATGAGGTTGACCATGGGCGTGGGACAGCAGAACACCGACAGGCAGCAGGACAACGGCAACGAGGATTGGGATGCTCTCAAGGGCGATGTCGGCGATATCGCGGGCGCCGCAGTGGAGCGCAGCCGATATTTCATCGATTCCGCCCGGGAGCAGGCAACGGATTACGTCGACCGGCGCAAAGACGATATCGCGCAATCGGTCGCCGACTTCGCCAATTCCTTGCGTGAATCCACTCATTCCTTCGATGAGCGGCCCAACATCCGCGCCGTCGTCGATACCGCGGCCGAAGGATTGGAGCAGCTTGCGGGCTCCATCCGCGAGCGAACCTTCGCGGATTTCTTCAACGACTTCGAGGATGTGGTTCGCCGTCGTCCGGCAACCGTGGCGGCGGCATCCGTCGCCATCGGCTTCCTGGCCGCGCGCTTCATCAAGAGCACGGCGGAGGATCTTCGCTATGACGACGTGCGCGCAAGCCAGGCTCAGAACGCGCGGTCCCGTGCACGGCAGGCCCAGCGCTCGCGCTCCGGCGCCTGACGGAGGCAGCCATGCAGGGCAACGGCAATCAAACGATCCAGGGTCTCGTAGGTGAAGCGCTGCGGGAATCGACCGATCTCGCGCAGAAGGAATTCACCCTCTTCAAGACCGAGGTGTCCCAGAACATCCGCACGCTCTTCATGGGACTCGCCATGGTGGTCGTGGCGGCGATCTTCGCCATCGCAGCCGTTATGCTGCTGACCGACTCCCTGGTGAAGTGGCTGGCGACCGTCGTCCATTCGGAAGCGCTTGCCGCGCTTATCGTCGGCGGCGTGCTGGCCCTGATCGCCATCGGCCTCGGGCTGTGGGGACGCAGTGCCATGTCGTCGTCCACGCTCACGCCGAAGCGGACGATGCATTCGCTCAAGCGCGATGCGGAAGTCCTGTCGGAAAGAGGTGCATGATGACGTCACAAAATCTGCAGGAACTGGAGAGCGACATCGAGCGCAGCCGTGCTCAGCTCGACCAGACCATCGACCGTCTTCAGAACAAGATGACGGTTTCCGGTGTGGTCGACGACATGCTCGGCACCGCCCGAAACGGCCAGTACGGGCCGCTTTACGACAAGGTTCTGGATACGGTCAGGCGCAATCCCGTGCCGGTCATGCTGATCGCCATGGGCGTCGGGCTGCTCGCCTATCGCCTCGGGCGCTCCGTTGCACCTCGGAGAACACGTCTGATCGCGGCCGACGAGGATCTGATCACGGAAGAGCATCTCCTGATGGAGGCGGAGGATCCGCGTCTCTACGGCGCGGAGGCCGCACCGCTGAAGACGTCCGATCCGATGTTCGAACGTCCGGGCACCAGTTCTCGATTTTGATAAATGAAACAGGAGTTTTCCATGGCCAACAGCAAGAATGAAACCGGCAAGCCGAGCGGAGCTCAGTCGGGCGCGACAGGGAACGTCTCTGCCGGAACGTCGGTGGGCAATATCGGCGAGCCGCCCATGCCGCAGTCGCACGAGCAGCGGTCGGCCCAAGGTTCAGGGGCGACTGGCGGCAATCAGTCGTCGGGTCCGCAGAAGGGTCAGTCTTCCCAGCAGAACGCGCAGGACCAGAGCGGATCGATCGCCGACAAGGCCCAGCAGGCTGCCGATCAGGCACGTCAGAAGGCTGGAGAAGCCTATGAAGGTGCTTCCGACTGGGCGCGCGACACCTATGAGCGCGCCTCTCACTGGGCCTCTGATACTTATGAGGGCCAGCGCCGTCGCATGAACCAGATGGGCGGACGTTCCTCTCGCGCCTTCGGCAATGCCCGTGGGGGCGTGCAGAGCTATGTGTCCGAGAACCCGATGGTCGTCGGCCTCGTGGGGCTTGCCGCAGGCCTTCTTCTGGGCGCCCTGCTGCCGCGCACCCGCCGCGAGAACGAGATGTTCGGCGAGTGGGCGGACGAGGTCCGCAACCAGGGCCTGCGCTATGCCCGCGATGCCGCCAATCGCGGCCGCGAATATGTCGAGGATACCTTCAGCGGCGACGAGGCACGCTTCAGCCGGCACGAGAGCGAGTTCAACGGCCAGCGCGACGCCAATCGCCATTGACGCCTGAAGCATCGAGCAAAACGAAACGCGCCGGTGAGAGCCGGCGCGTTTCGTTGGCTGCGAAAGACAAGTCGGGCATCGAGCGTATGGCTGACCAAGAAAGGCTTCGCACAAATGACAACGGCCACGGCGAGATGATGCGCGTACATCCGGCGTCATCCTCTCGGCATCGTGACCGCTTCTGGCAAGCGATGAGGCCGCCAGGTTAAGTCTGAGATAGGAACTGGCTCTCAGGATTCAAGGAGGTCGTGTTGATCGCATTCTCGCATGATCGTTTTCTTAACCGTAATCCTTCAAAAAATCCCTTCGACGAAACTCACGCTGGAACGAGCCGCTGTCGAACTTGTTGCTCCTGCACAAGGAAAAAGATTTTCTAAGTTCTCGCGCGTCGTTTGGAAAAGCGAACCTGTTTCCCGCAGCCTGCGATGCGCCGCTTAAGGGATTGAGCATTGGATCAATCTCAAAAGTGCAAGTCCACTTTTGGGTCCAAAGCTCGAGACGTTTGGGAGAGTGGCTATCCCGTCGAAGGATCGGGTGTTGGAGTTGGGTATGCGTATTCTGATCCTGGAAGACGATCCATGGATTGCGACCGACCTGCAGGCGATCCTCGAGGCGGATGGGCATGAGATCGTCGATTCACTCAGTTCCCTCGACGAAGCCTATCGGCATCTCGACGATGAGTTCGATTGCGCACTGCTCGACATCGACGTGATCGGTGGCAAGAGTTTCGGCGTGGCGCAAGCTCTCGCCGAGCGACGGATCCCCTTCGTGTTCGTGTCGGCGTCCCAGCCCTCCGACTTGCCTCAAACGCTGAGGCAGGCGGCGTTCGTTGCAAAGCCTTTCGAGGAGCGGACGCTTCTCGAATCCGTCGACCATCTTTCCCTCAACCGCTTGCCGTGCTGACGGCATCGCAGGAACCTGTCGGCGTCATCTCTCGTCATGCAAGATTCTCGCTTCGGCTTCTGCTGCAAATACATTCCCGAGGACGGCGACGCTCAGGTCGTGAGGGCGATGAACACGAGCACGGTCACCATGGCCTATCTCGGCCGGCTCGATCCGAAAGGTGCCTATGACAAGATCAGCGCGGTCGTGGCGCATAATCTCGAAGCGTTCCGGCGGCAGATCGCCCATGTGGCGACACGGCCGAAGATCGAGCGCCTGCATCGCCTGTCGAGCGATCTGCTTCCTGGCTACACCCATGCCAGCTGCAAGGACATCTACCGCGACCCGGACCTGCGTCGCCTGATCGAAACCAGTCTTGCCGCGATGGGAGAGTTCGCCCGTGACAACGATGTGCGGCTCAGCATGCATCCCGGCCAGTTCTGCGTCATCGCATCGGCCAATCCGTCAGCGGCGGCCAACGGGTTGGCGGAGTTCGAATACCATGCCGAGATCATGACGCTCATGGGCTATGGCGACGGGTGGCATCCCCACGGCGCGCATATCAACATTCACGGCGGCGCGAAGGCTCTTGGGGCCGAGGGCGTCCGCGGTGGTCTCGCGCATCTGTCGCGCACGGCCCGCAACCTGATCACGATCGAGAACGACGAAGTCAGCTTCGGCCTCGACGATCTCCTGCCTCTCACGGACGATGTGCCGCTCGTCCTCGATCTCCATCATCACTGGATCATGAGCAGGGGCGAGTACATCGAACCGGAAGACCCGAGGATCGCGCGGATCATCGCCTCCTGGCGCGGCGTGCGGCCGGTGAGCCATGTGAGCGTCTCCAGGGTGGATCTGCTGCCCGACCCGGATATGGAAGCGCTTCCGGACTTCCAGGCGCTGGTCGCGGCCGGGATCAAGCCGAAGGACCTGCGGGCCCATTCGGACCTCATGTGGAACGGGGCGGTCAACGACCTCGTGATGCGCCATCTGTCCTGGTCGGATTTCGAAATCGAGGCCAAACTCAAGAACATCGCCTCGGAGGGTCTGGCCCACCATATGGAGCTGCGGAGGACGGGAAAGGTCCTGGCGACATGATATTTCATTTTTTGTTGATTTGCCCGGAACCAAACCGATTTGGCAGCGTTGTCGGTCATTGTGCAGTGAATCAAGAAGTCGATGTCCGCCGATCCCTTCACGGTACTCCTCGTCGAGGACGAACCTCTCATCCGCCTGTTCATCTCAGATCTGCTTGAAGATGCCGGCTTCAGGGTGGTCGAGGCTGCCAATGCCACGGAGGCGATGGTGCTTCTCGAGGCGGGGCTGCCGGTCAACGTTCTTCTGACGGACGTGGACATGCCTCTGGGATGCAACGGTTTCGAGTTGGCGCACCAGGTTCATCGCACTTGGCCGGAGACCGAGATCCTCATCATGTCGGGCCGGCAATGGCCTTCGAAGGGGGATCTTCCGCCCGGAGCGGCATTTCTTGCCAAACCATGCCCCAACGAGGCCATCGTGTCCCATGTGGCCTCCGCTGCGGAGCGGACTCTGCGCTTCGGCCATGTTGCCAAAAATCCACGACCGACGGTCGATCATGCGGGGAAGATCCTTCCCTTTCCGAAAACCGCCTAAATTCCTGAACTGCGGCTTGCTGCTGGCGCTGAGCGGACATAAGCTCTGCCGGAATTGACCTTCTGTCAGGGGACCGAGCTCCGGTAGCGGAGCCGCGAGGTCCGACCGAAGGCTGGTCAATGAGCTTTTCGGGCCTGGTTCAAGGCTGTCGACGAGCTTTCCCATCCTATTCCCGGAGGAATAAATGCCGACCAAGACTACAGACGGAAAAGCCAGTGCGAAGAAGGCTGCCACGAAGACCGAAGGCTCGAAGCCCAACGCTCTTCAGAAGCCCCTGCAGCCGTCCAAGGAACTGGCTGCCATCGTAGGCTCGGATCCGCTGCCGCGCGGTGAGGTCGTGAGCAAGATCTGGGATTACATCAAGAAGAACAACCTTCAGAATCCCGAGAACAAGCGCGAGATCCTGGCTGACGACAAGCTGCAGCCGATCTTCGGCAAGCCGAAGGTGACGATGTTCGAGATGAACAAGCATCTCGCCCAGCACCTGAAATAAGCTTAACGAGCCGTAAGCTCGATTAGGAATCCTGCCGCCACCGCGTGAGCGGCAGGATATCCGGCCTCTGGCCGGGCGCCTTCTTCCAGGGATCAACCGCCCAGGCCGTGCCCGTTCGCCTCTCGGTGATCACGGCGGTGAAGTGCGGGTAGCGGCCGTCGAGGAAGAAACCACGCGACTCCGGATATTGCACCGCGTGATAGGCCAAGAGCCCCTGTTCCTGCAGGACCAGGAGTACGCTCGTGGTGTTCGCAGTCTCGTCCAGGCAATCCATCTGCCCATAGACCCCCGACATCTGGGGCGGCGAACCCGGAGTATCGGGCTTGCCGCCGAGCGAGGTGGCGAGATAGGCCGTATAGGACCGGATCACCTCGCCCAGCGCGCGGCGCTCCGCATCGGGGGAGCCCTGGCCGGCTCTGAGAATCTCTCTCGCCCGGCTCAGCCACGCCCCATCGACCGAGATCGCCATCCGACGCACGCAGCCATATCCATGGCAGGCGATGATCCGGCTCCCCGACGGTCCCACATAGCCCTGCTGGTTGAACCAGCTTTGTGCAGCCAGGGACGCGGCACCGGCTGGCGGGGCCATGAACAGAAGGAAGGGCAGGGCCTTCAAAATGAGAAGTGGCGTCGCTCTCATGATGAGTTTACCTATCGGCGAGAGGTTGCAGCTATCCTTGGCCATATAGATCGAGCGTTTCATCCGCCCATAGGTCAAGCTTGCGAGCCCGTTACGACTTTGGAGTTCTCATGTCCCGCATCGTCTTCCTGAACGGATCCTTCCTGCCGATCGAAGAGGCCAAAGTGCCTTTCATGGATCGAGGCTTCATGTTCGGGGACGGCGTCTATGAGGGCATCGGCGTGCTCGACGGACGCCTGATCGACAACGAGGCCCATCTGGAGCGCCTGGAGCGTTCGCTCGCCGAGATCCGCATTCCCAACCCATACACCAGGGCCGAGTGGACCCGCCTTCAGGAGGAGCTCGCGCGCCGCAACGGCATGACCGAGGGTTTCATCTATTTTCAGGTGACCCGCGGGGTCGCGGAGCGGGACTTCTTCTTCCCGGACAATCCCAAGCCCACGGTCGCGATGTTCACCCAGGCCAAGTCCATCGCCGATGCCCCGGCGGCCCGGACGGGGGTCTCGGTCGTCACCGTGCCGGACCTGCGCTGGCAGCGGCGGGACATCAAGTCGATCAACCTGCTCGCCCAGGTCCTCGCCAAGCAGGTGGCCAAGGAGGCGGGCGCCCAGGAGGCTTGGCTGGTGGAGGAGGGCTTCGTGACGGAGGGTGGCTCGTCGAGCGCTTTCATCGTGACGAAGCAGGGCAGCATCGTCGTGCGCCCGCTCTCGAACGCCATCCTGCCAGGCATCACGCGCAAGTCCCTGCTGAGACTCTCGCAGGAGGACGGGATCGTCCTGGAGGAGCGCCGCTTCACGGTCGAGGAGGCCTATGAGGCGGCGGAGGCCTTCCTGACCAGCGCCTCGAACTTCGTTCTCCCCATCGTGTCCATCGACGGGCGTCCCGTCGCCGACGGCAAGCCCGGTCCGGTCACGCAGCGGCTGCGCGCACTTTACCTGCAGATGGCTGGCGCGCCGGCCATGGCGGCGGCCGAATAGCTTTGCCGGAACCCGCTCCTGGGTCGCCCGTTGCCTTTCCAAAGGAGCGACCCATGAAGCGTGTGCTGGTCCTATCCACGATCCTGGCCGCCGGCCTCGGTACGGCGGCCCTGGCGCAGAATCCCGAGGTTCTGAAGCAGCAGGCCCCGAACATGCCTGCCCCAAGCCAGATGCCGGCCGAGAAGGTCGAGCCCGATAGCAACCTCTCCGGCCAGAACAACGGCCCTGCCGAGACAGGCTCGACCAACACCCTGAGCGACAAGCTGGAGCGCTCCGACGGGGTGATCCGCCCGCCGGCGAACATCTCTCCCGACAACACCGTGCGTCCGCCGGTGCCGAATCCCGGCACGATGCCGGTGATCCCCCCGCCAGGCAGCCCTGGCGGCAATCAGCAGTTCCAGCCCAAGTAATCCTGAAGCTTGGTAATCCTCAAGCCTGGCGGGGAAGGGCTACTTCCCCGCCGAACGACGGCGCTTGCCCTCGCGGGAGCGGTTGTTCTCCCGCCCATTCCCATTGCCTGAGTTGTTGTTGTCGCTCTTCATGATCTGAGCGGCGACTTCCGTGATCTGGCGGCGCAGCTCATCGGTCTGGCTGCCCGAGCTTTCCAGGCTGGCAAGGCGGGTCTGGGCCTCGTCCCGTTCGCCCTCGATCTCACGGATCCGCTGCTCGAGGATCAGGCCGCGCTCCTGCTCCGATGCAAGGCTCTTAGCGAGTTCGGCGAGGCGCAGGCGCTCGTCGGAGAGTTCGCTGTGGCGCTCGCCCAGGGCCCGCTCGAAGTCGTTGCCCCGGGCGGTCTGGGTCATCAGGCGGGTTTCCAGGTCCGAGATGGTGATGCGCTTGGTGTCGAGTTCGCTCAGGGACGCCGTGAGACGCCTTTGGGCGTCGGCGAAGTCCGTCTCCAGACGGGCGAGCTTGTCCCCCAGATGGAGAAGCTCGTTCTTGAGCTTCGCTCCCTCGCTCTGGGCGATGTCGAGTTCCATGCGGGTGTTGGAAAGCTCGTCCAGGGTCGACCTGTGGGCGTTCTCGAGGGCCGTGAGCGTTTCGCGGGTGCCCGAGAGATGGGCCTGCGTCTGCGTCTGATCGGCCTCGGTGGCCGCGAGCCGGGTCTGCGTTTCCGCGAGCCGGGTCTCGAGCTCGAATACCGTCCGATCTCGCTCCGCGAGAGTGGCCTCCAGGGCCTCGATCCGGATGGCCCGCCGACCGAGCTCCTCCATGCTCTCGTGCTTGATCGCCAAGGCCTCCTCGGCCTTGCGCTCGATCCGCCGCTGCAGCACCGCGAATTCTGCCCGCAGGTGGTCCTTCTCGGCCGTCAGTTCCGAGATCGACATGGGAAACAGCGCCTCGGCCCTGCGGCGGGCAAGACGCTCCGCGCGGGCATTGATGGCTGGGATGATGAGAAGCGCGATGAGGGATGCTGCGACGAACCCCAGCGCAAAGATCATGATGCTTTCGATCACGCGGACGCCAACTCCAAAATGCTTGACCGTTAACGCTCAAGCACCTTGCCTTGTGCCTGCGCAGCTTTCCAGAGACATGATGCTCCAGACAGCCCGTTGTAGCGCATCCGATGGCCGTTTCCACTGGCACGGCAAAGACGGGTGGTCATTCGCCTCATGTCATCACTGGGCTTGTCCCGGTGATCTCGATTGTGTCGAGCGCCGGGCCTTTCCAACCGGGATGGCCGGCACGAGGCCGGTCATGACGTCGGAGGGATCTCAAAGCCACCCTGAGCCCTGATGATCCTGGAACGGCCTCAGAAAGGATTCCAGGTCGGTTCCGGCGTGAACTTCAGGTAGCCGACATTGACGCCGAGGCGGGCTCCGACGCCGGCCCGGATCGGAACCACGATCATCTCGTCCGCCGCGACGGCCGTCACGCCGAAGCCGCCGATGAAATAGGCCGAGCCGTCGATACCCACGAAACGCTTATAGAGCGCGTCCGTGAAGGGCATGTTGTAGACCAGCATCATGGTGCGGGCGCCGTCGCCGCCGACGTCGAAGCCCAGCGACGGCCCCTGCCAGAACACCTTGCGGTCACCGGCATTGCGCGTGAAGAGCTTGCCTTCGCCGTAGCGCAGGCCGCCGAAGAATGCGCCTGAAGCCTCCTGGCCCAAAATGTAGCCGTTGGGCTCGCCCCAGCGCCGGGTCGCTTCCTGCAGGGCGAGAGCGAGGCCGCGGGAGGCGGAGCCGAAGAATTGGTGGCCCGACTCGACCAGTTCGTTGGAATTGAAGGAATTGGGGCCGCCGGGATTGCTTGCATAGGCGCGTTGAACGGATTGGGCGGAAGCCTGCAGGGGCAGGGCGCCGACCAGGGCGGCGAAAGCCGCCGCCGTAAGAAGAACGGATCGGGAGCGCATGGGCTATCTCCTCGCATGAGACAGGGGACAATCCGGCTCTGTCAGGCCGGAAAGCTGCTATCGAGCTTCGAACCTTAAGATCATCAACCCTAACAATCTCTGTACGGCGTACCCTTCGGGAATGCAGGATTCATCATCCCGACCGAAAATTCCCGGAAAGGACCTTCCGGAAGGTGGGATTTCACGCCGCCGAGGCGGAAACCGGCAGGTCGAGGCGCGTGGCCAAGGCGTTGTCGCCGATGGCCGCGAACGGTCCGTTCCGGTAGCCCCGGTCCTCGTGGCCATAGGTAAGGTGAACGCCGCCGGGGCCGACAACACTGCCGCCCGCGCAGGTCAGGATGTGGTCGCCCGCCGCCGTATCCCATTCCATGGTCGGGCCGCAGCGCACATAGACGTCCGCCTCACCGGACGCGATGAGGCAGAATTTCAGGGCCGACGAGGTCATGCGCCGCGTGCCGATCGACAGGGCCGAGAGGCAGACCTCCGTGGCGCTGTCGCCATGGCGACGGCTCACCAGGGCGACGAGATCCTTCTCGGGCGCCGGGCGGACCATCGCCTCGCGCCAGTCGAACTCCGCCGTTCCGTCGGGGAGGGGGCTCGTCCGGGCCGTCGCTCCGGCGATCCAGATCGACCCCATGGCCGGAGCGGCCACGACGGCCGCCATGGGCCTTTTGCCCTGGATCAGGGCGATGTTGACGCTGTATTCGCCAGTGCCGCGAATGAAGTCGCCCGTGCCGTCGAGGGGATCGACCAGGAAGAAGAACTGATCGATATGGCTGGCGCTGCAGGTTTCCTCCGCCACGACCGGCACCCCAGGCCAGGCTTCATCGAGGCGCTTGAGGATCAGTTGTTCGGCGGCGAGGTCCGCCGCCGTGGTGGGCGTTCCGTCGTCCTTGACGCGCTGGTCGAGAAAAGCGGTCTCCATGCCGCGCAGGACGCGGCCTGCCTCCACGGCGATGTGAGCGAGCTTCAGGGCGATTTCGTCGGGGTTCTGACCATCGAAGCGCATCATAGGTTTGTGCCCGTTCTCTTGAGACCTGTCGATCTCTTTTTGCCCGCTTCCCAAAGAACTCGTAGCCGGGTATCCGGGTTCACGTTCTCTTTCCTGTTTGGCTGTATGGGTACGCGTCGAAATCTCGATTTCATGAACATATAGCTGACATTACGGTGCCTCCGGAGCCCTCATGGCCACGATCTCGCTCGATTCGCTCGACCTCGCCGCTCTCCTCTGCTCGCGCGTCTGCCATGACGTGATTTCGCCGGTGGGCGCGATCGTCAACGGGCTGGAGGTTCTCGAGGACGACAGCGATGCCTCCATGCGCGATTTCGCGCTCGACCTGATCCAGAAGAGCGCCAAGCAGGCCTCCGCGCGCCTCCAGTTCGCGCGCCTCGCCTTCGGGGCCGCCGGATCGGCCGGCGCCTCCATCGATCTCGGCGATGCCGAGCAGGTAGCCCGCGGGCTCTTCCTGGACGACAAGATCAGCTTCTCCTGGTCGTCGCCCCGACTCCTGTTCCCGAAGAACCGGGTGAAGCTGCTTCTCAATCTGGTCATGATTGCCACCACGGCGATCCCGCGGGGCGGCTCGATCGCCGTGACTGTGACCGGCGACGCGGAGAACTGCGCCTTCACCATCGTCTCGAAGGGCCTGAACGCCCGCATTCCCGCGCATTCCGAAGCGCTGCTCGCCGGGAATTCCGAGTCCGGCACGGTCGATGCCCACGGCATCCAGGTCTATTACGCCGGCATGGTGGCCCGCGCCTCGAACATGAGCATCGCTTTCGGCATCGAGGGCGACGAGGTGACGATCAGGGCCGCGACGGTTTGATTTACGCCTTGTAGGCGACGAGAATCGCGCCCGACGCGATGAGCGCGATGCCGATCCAGTTCGGCATCGCCAGCTTCTCTCCCAGAAAGAGCACGCCGAACAGGGCGACGAGCACGACGCTGAGCTTGTCGATTGGAGCCACGCGCGCCGCATCCCCGAGCTTCAGGGCCCGGAAGTAGCAGAGCCAGGATGCGCCCGTCGCAAGCCCGGAGAGGACGAGAAAGAGATAGGTCCTGCCGGACACGGATGTGGGGGACTGCCACTGGCCCGTGCCGATCAGAATCCCGCCGAGCACGACAAGGATCACGATTGTTCGGATGAAAGTCGCGAAATCCGAGTTGATGTTTTCGATCCCGACCTTCGCGAAGATCGCCGTCAGGGCCGCGAAGGCGGCGGAGAGCAGGGCCCAGAACTGCCACGATAAAAGAACGGATTTCATGTGAACCCCTATGCCGTTCATAACAAAAAAGCCCGGGCTCGAGCCGGGCTTCTTTGAATTCCTGCCGATCGCGACGATCAGATCGCGATGCGCTCTTCCGCCTCGTTCGGCTCGCGAAGCACGTAGCCGCGGCCCCAGACCGTTTCGATGTAGTTGCGGCCCTGCGAGGCATTGGCGAGCTTCTTGCGCAGCTTGCAGATGAACACGTCGATGATCTTCAGCTCCGGCTCGTCCATGCCGCCGTAAAGATGGTTGAGGAACATCTCCTTCGTCAGGGTCGTGCCCTTACGCAAGGAGAGGAGCTCCAGCATTTGGTATTCCTTGCCGGTCAGGTGCACGCGGGCACCGCCGACTTCGACCGTCTTGGTGTCGAGGTTCACGATGAGATCGCCGGTGGTGATCACCGACTGGGCGTGGCCCTTCGAACGGCGGACGATCGCATGGATGCGGGCCACCATCTCGTCCTTGTGGAACGGCTTGGTGAGATAATCGTCGGCGCCGAAGCCGAGGCCCTTCACCTTGTCCTCGATGCCGGCCATGCCGGAGAGGATCAGGATCGGCGTCTTCACCTTCGCGACGCGGAGCGTCCGCAGAACCTCGTAGCCCGACATGTCGGGGAGATTCAGGTCGAGAAGGATGATGTCGTAATCGTAGAGTTTGCCGAGGTCGATGCCCTCTTCTCCGAGATCCGTCGTATAAATGTTGAAGTTCTCGGACTTCAGCATCAGTTCGATGCTTTGCGCAGTCGCGCTGTCGTCTTCGATCAGAAGTACGCGCATGTTCAATCCCCAGCCCTTGCCCTTGAGCCTTCGAGCAGCGGACAGCCGCCCATCCACCACCGGGCCTGCGGCGGATACTCTTTTGAACTGATTCGAAACGCTAATTCAGAATGGTTAACAAACACTGATTCTGGGATGCAAGCGCTTAACGACCTGGAGAGGCAGATCATCTGCCGAAGGTGATTGTCCTGTGGATTCTGGGTAACCATAGGGAGCCGCCTCATATCATCCCAAATTCTTGTAACCTAAGCGTTTCAGGTGAACCCGGAAGCGAATCCAAAGCGGCCGCACCCGTGATCGAGCCAGTCTTAACGAAATCGGTAAACGAAAGGTTTACGGGGCTCGGCGGCAGCCTTCCCGGCACGGGCCGCCCCCGAGGGGAGTGCCCAGAATAGGAAATTTTTTGTCTCAGCCGGTAAGGAAAGCTCAACTTCCATAGGCGAAGGTGACGCATGTCTGGCGGATAACTGAGCGATCCGTGAGATGCAGTGAAACAGCGACGTGTGGAGTTCAATCAAGATGAAGTCGCGGGATACGCTCATCCGCCTCAAGCGCTTTCAGGTCGACGAGAAGCGTCGGCGGGTGGCGCAGATCGAGATGATGATCTCTGAGTTCGACCGCATGGCGGCTGACCTGGACCGGGAAATCGCCGTGGAGGAGCAGAAGGCCGGCATCGCCGACCCGAACCACTTTGCCTATCCGACCTATGCGCGCGCTGCGGCCCAGAGGCGGGACAACCTTCGCCACTCGGCTCAGAACCTGCACATCCAGCTCGACGATGCGAAGGCCGAACTCGGCGAAGCCTTCGAGGAGCTGAAGAAGGCGGAGAGCCTGGAAGACCGCGAGCGGACCCTCGATGCCGCCATTGCCCAAGCCGGGCACGGTCGCGCGGTTCGCGCTTCGGCCTGATCAGCTGCTCATGTGAATTTGGTGATAGGGCGTGTCCGGACAGGGCGCGCCCTTTTCCTATTCCGGTGACCTTAGGACCGGAATGTGAGGCGCTGCATCCAGAGGGAGGAAGCCGAGGAGGCGCGGATCGTCGGCCACCTCGATGGCGCGACGGTACGGCGTGAAGCCGGAGCGTATGTAGAAGGGCAGAGCGCCCGGCGAGTCGAGCGTGCAGGTATGAACGAAGAAGCGCTCGACCGGCCGGGCGAAGGCGCGTTCGACGGCTTCGTTCATCAGGAAGCGTCCGGCACCCTGGCCCATGAAGCCGGGGACGAGCCCGAGGAAAGCCAGCTCGACCTCTCCCTCGTGGCGGAAATCGAGTTCGAGCAGTCCGACATCGGCTGTCCCGTCGTGCAGGGCATAGGCCGCGACCTCGGGATCGTCGAGGATGGCCGCCAATTCGGCATCCGGCATCATCGCCCGGCTGAACCAGAGCCACGGCTCCCCGATCGTCCTGAACAGGGCCCGGTAGCGCCGATGATCACTGTCGATGCGCTGAAGGCTCCAGGTCTCCGGCTTCCGGAACAGCGCAAGGGTGGGGCGCTTTCGCATCTCCAGATAGGTGACGATCGTCGCGATCTTGCCCGGCGGCAGGTCGGTATAGCCGTCGAGGTTGAGAGCTGCTGCAGGTTCCGCCGTCATGCATCCATGCCTTGTGGAATCTTTGAGAAAGAGGAGTTGTGCTGTTTGATAAAGGGCTTGTCTCCTGACGTCACCTCCCGTCGGGCGGCCATCATGCGTTCGTGAATCTCTCTTCCATGGCGGATATCTGCCTTGGACCTTATGTCATGTCCCGGGAAGGCATAATCCCCTTGCAGAACAAAGGGATTGTAGGCACAGAGGAAGCAACGAGGGAGTTCCGCCGGCTCGATGAAGAATGTGCGTGAGTTCATTTGGCCCGTGATCGGGCTGCTTGCAGTCGTCGTCTCGGGCTGGCTTCTTTATCGTGAACTGCGGGGCATGTCCCTCGACGATGTATGGGACAGCCTGAAGGCCGTTCCGGCACACCGCTATGCTCTCGCGGCCCTCTCCACCCTCGTCGCCTATGCGGCCCTGGCCTGGTACGACCGGATCGCCCTGCTGCATTTGGGCGTGCGCCACATCTCGTGGCTGTTCGTGTCGATCACGTCGTTCACGACCTATGCCCTGTCCCACAATATCGGCGCATCGGTCTTTTCCGGCGCCGTCGTGCGGTATCGCGCCTACACGTCGAAAGGTCTGGGCGCCCCCCAGATCGCTGTGCTGGTCGCTTTGTGCTCCTTCACCTTCGGCCTCGGCACCATTCTGCTCGGCGGAGTGGCCCTGGTGACTGATCCGACCCTGCTGCACCGCCTGGAAGATCTTCTGCCCTCCATGCTGACCAACCCGGCGACGGCCCGCATTGTCGGTTTCCTGCTTCTCGGATTCGTTGCGCTCTATGTGGTGGGGTCCATTCTGCACCTGCCGCCGCTGGTCGTCCGCAAGGCCAAGCTGGAATATCCCCGTCCCGCCGTGATGGTGCGCCAGCTGATCGCCGCGCCGCTCGAGCTTCTCGGGGCCGCCGGCATCATCTATTTCGTGCTCCCGGCCCATCTGGAGCCGAGCTTCATCATCGTGCTCGCGGTCTTCCTGGCCTCCTTCTCGGCCGCTCTGGTCAGCCATGCGCCCGGCGGGCTCGGGGTGTTCGAGCTGGTCTTCCTGACCGCCATGCCGGATATTCCCAAGGCCGACGTGCTGGCGGCGCTCATCATCTTCCGTCTCTTCTATCTCCTGATCCCCTTCGCGCTCTCGCTCGTGGTCGTGCTGATGTTCGAACGCGCGCGTCTGGCGCAGGCCTGGCGCGGACGGGCCGGCGCCCCCGACGGCGCGGTGCCGCCGCCGCCGCTGTCCTCCTCCGAGAAATGAACCCTTTCTGGCGGCGCCTGCGCTTCGGCCTGTCGACGCTGCTGGGCGTCAGGCGGCTCGGCTTCTTTATTCCGTACCGTTACGCCGAGAGCGTCGACGCGCAGGATTACCCGGCCTTGCGCCCGCTCTTCGAGGCGGCCCGACCCCGCTTGTCCGAGGTGCTCGAGGCCATCGAGAGCCACGCGGACGAGCTGCGCTCCATCCTGCAGGGCAGGGGACCTGCGCGTTTCGACCAGAGCTGGTTCCCCCGACTCGATGCGGCCGCCGCCTATGTCATCGTCCGCCGGGAGAAGCCGCGCCGGATCGTGGAGATCGGCTCCGGCCATTCGACCCGCTTCATGGCCCATGCGGTTCAGGATGGAGGGCTTCCCACCCGCATCACCTGCATCGATCCCGCTCCCCGGGCGAGCCTGCGCAAGCTCGATGTGGAGCATCGGCAGATGCTCCTGCGGGATGCGGATGCGGGCGTGTTCGAGGCCCTGGAGGCCGGGGATATCCTCTTCATCGATTCCAGCCACATCGCCATGCCCGGCACCGATGTGGACCGCCTCTTCCTCGATGTGCTGCCCCGCCTTGCGAGCGGGACCCTGGTCCATGTCCACGACATCACGCTGCCCTATGCGTACCCGGCGGTCTGGAATTGGCGGGGATACAACGAGCAGCTCCTCGTCGGTGCGCTCCTGCAGGGAGGCGGCTACGAACTCGTCTTCGCGAGCCATCACGTGGTGAGAAACAGCGACGACGCCCTGTCCCGTGGCATCCTATCGGAAATTCCGCTCATGTCCGGCGCGCACGAGACGAGCCTCTGGCTGAGGAAGCGATAAAGTCTCAGATGGCGAGGGTCGGCCTCTGCCCCGGTTCCGGCACGGCGATGCCGGCTTCCATGTATTCGTTCAGCTTGTTGCGCAGGGTGCGGATCGAGATGCCGAGGATCCGCGCGGCATGGGTCCGGTTGCCGAAGCAGGAGGTGAGGGTGTCGAGAATGAGGTGACGCTCCACGTCGGCGATGGTGCGCCCGACCAGGATGCGCCTCAAGGCATCCATGCCCTGTTCCGCTTCGGGCGTCGAACCTGCATTCGTTTGGGTTGAACCTTGCTGTTCCAACGAATCCGGGTTGTCGAGCACGATACGGGCCTGCCTTAAGGGAAATGATTCAGGAGAATATGCTCATTCTATGGTTAGGAAGGTCTTAACGGCCGAGCTTCCCGTCCGTGAAAAAGGCGCCGGTCGGGTGACGGGCGCCTTTTTCACGGACGGTTTCTAGGGGCTTACTGGCGGTATTGCTGGATGCGCGTGGTGCGCAGGCCGGCCAGGCCATGCTGGTCGATGGACATCTGCCAGCTCAGGAATTCCTCGGTGGTCAGCGTGTAGCGCTGGCAGGCCTCCTCGAGGCTGAGCAACCCGCCTCGGACGGCTGCGACGACCTCGGCCTTGCGACGGATGACCCAGCGGCGGGTGCTGGACGGGGGTAGGTCGGCAATCGTCAGGGGACTGCCGTCGGGCCCAATGACATACTTGACCCTTGGGCGGTGGGGTTCGGTCATGATACGCTCACACAAAAATTCAACGACCTTTGACAGGCTCGAACCTACGTGACGGGACTTAATGTTTCCCTAAGCCCATCAGGTGGTTACGAGGATGCCTAAGCTTAGCCATAAACGTTAACGTTGCCTTATTGCGGAGCATTTTCCCTTTAAGAATTGTGGCGCGAGAGCAATGGACATGGAAAATGGGTCCATGCTTTTGGATCCGGTGCTTGAGTGATCCGAAGGATCGCGGCACCCACCCGTAGGACCGCGTCGGTGAAAACCGGGTCCACTTTTCCACACAATAGGTTATAGAAGGGCTTTGAAACCCCTCCCGTGCGCCGCCTTGAACGGCGCCTCTGGATGGAAACATGCTCAATTCACTCGACCTTCCCACCGATCCCTCGAAGACCCGCGTCGTCGTCGCCATGTCGGGCGGCGTGGATTCCTCCGTCGTCGCGGCCCTGCTCAAGCGCGAGGGTTACGACGTGCTGGGCATCACGCTCCAGCTCTACGACCATGGAGCGGCCGCGCACCGAAAGGGCGCCTGCTGCGCCGGCCAGGACATCTACGATGCCCGCCGGGTGGCGGAGGCCATCGGCATTCCCCACTACGTGCTCGACTACGAAGCCCGCTTCCGCGAGGCCGTGATCGACCGCTTCACCCAGAGCTATCTGGCGGGCGAGACTCCGATCCCCTGCGTGGAATGCAACCGCTCCATCAAGTTCCGCGATCTTCTCGAGACGGCCCGGGAACTCGGCGCCGATGTGCTCGCCACGGGCCATTACGTGGCGAGCCGCGCCCTGCCGGACGGACGACGGGCTCTCCACCGGGCCGCCGACCCGGACCGGGACCAGAGCTACTTCCTCTATGCCACCACTTCGGAGCAGCTCGACCTCCTGCGCTTTCCCTTAGGTGAAATGCCCAAGGAGAAGACCCGCGAGCTGGCGCGTGAATTCGGCCTCACCGTGGCCGAAAAAGCCGACAGCCAGGATATCTGCTTCGTCACGCAGGGGCGCTACAGCGACGTAATCGAGCGGCTGAAGCCCGGCGCCGTGCAGGGTGGGGAGATCGTCCATGTGGACGGCCGCGTCCTTGGCCGCCACGAGGGCATCATCCATTACACCGTGGGGCAGCGGAAGGGGCTCGGGCTCTCCGTGGGCGAACCGCTCTATGTGGTGCGGCTGGAAGCCAAGGAGGCTCGCGTGGTCGTCGGGCCCCGCGAGGCCCTGGCCACCCGCCTGATCCGCATGACCGACGTGAACTGGCTCGGCGACGTTCCTCTGGAAGCCCTGGGCGACCAAGGCATGGAGGTGGCCGTGCGCGTCCGCTCCACCCGCGAGCCGCGCCCGGCGCTCTTGAGATCCACAGGAACCCACACTACGGTCGAGCTGTTATCGGCGGAAGACGGGGTGTCTCCCGGTCAAGCTTGTGTCATCTATGAGAGCGATGCTCCCCGGGCACGTGTGCTTGGCGGGGGCACCATTGCTCGGACACTTGCCGAAGCCGCGCCCGCCGCGGCCTGAGGTGCTTAACCAGGGATAGTTTATGTCGGATGGAGCGACCACCGTCCTGATGCGCAAGGCTTATGCGCGTTGGGCCCCGATCTATGACCTCGTCTACGACAAGCTGACCGAACCGGCCGCCCGCGCTGCGGTGAATGCCGCAGTCGCCTGTGGTCCCAAGGTGCTGGAAGCGGGCGTCGGAACGGGCCTCTCTCTGGGTTACTATCCCAGGCATGCGGAGGTTTACGGGGTCGATCTCTCCGAGGACATGCTGCGCCGGGCGCAGGACAAAGTCGAGAAGAGGGGGCTCAGCCACGTGAAAAGCCTGCAGGTGATGGATGTCACCCGCCTGGGCTTTCCGGACGAGAGCTTCGATGCCGTCACGGCCCAGTTCATCATCACCCTCGTGCCTGAGCCTGAAACGGCCCTCGATGAGTTCATGCGCGTGCTGAAGCCGGGCGGCGAGATCGTGCTCGCCAATCACTGGGGGCAGCCTTCGGGGCCCATCGCCGCCTTGGAGGAGTTGGCCTCCCCCGTCGCCAAGGCCATCGGCTGGAGTTCGGCCTTCAAGGCGGCCCGGGTCGAGGACTGGGCCCACCGAACCGGCTGCATGGAGGTCGTGGAGCTGCGAACCCTGTTCCCGGTCGGTTTCTTCAAGCTGATGAGGATCAGAAAGCAGGCGTGAGGAAGAGCTCGGAGCCGGCTGGGCTCAATGGGCCTGCCGGTCGAGCATCTCCGGCGCGATCAAGGTGACTTTCGAGGCTTGAGCCCTATTTGCTGGAGGGCATCGAGCGGAAGAGGGAACATCGGTTTTCCGCTCAGAACGATGTGCTCTTCAAAGTTGGAGCATCGGATCAATCCGATGCTCCAGAGCTGCCATCTGCCCCTAAGCGAAAGCCACTGCCATGCGTCTCTTCATGTTCACCTCCCAAGCCAAGGATGACCTGCACGCGTTTGCGGGCGATGAGTCAGGCAGCAAGCTGCCGGCCAAATATGGTCCCTGGGGGCTGACCGGCACGCTGGGTTCCCGTGAGACCCCGCCGCACAAATTCCCCCGCAAGGCCATCGAGCAGGCGATCTCGACGGATGGATTCCAGCTCTGGCGCATGAAGTCGAAGGGCTGACGGGATCGCCGAACCAGCCCTGAAGACCTCCACCGGAAGCGCGCTGCATAAATCCGCAGCTTTGCCGTGCGTCTTCCTTGACACTGGGGGGCAACTTTCCCTATATCGCCCATGCCTGACGCGGGGTCCGCCCCGCTTCCTGGGGCGGAGTAGCTCAGTTGGTCAGAGCAGAGGAATCATAATCCTTGTGTCGGGGGTTCAAATCCCTCCTCCGCTACCATAAAATTAGCCTGCCTTGTCAATGACTTGGCAGGTTTTTTAGTGCCCGAAACGCGTCGCTGAGGTGTTGCGACGTGTTTCATGCTGAATCCTTATTTTGCAACGGTTTTCAATAGGACTCGCTCGGCTCCATGCAACACGGGCGCAACACGAAGGCGGGCCTTCAGGGCCGGATCCAAAGCGATCCCTCACAATTCGGTCCCGCTCAGTCCGTGGCACACCTTTGGCAGACGGATGGAGCTGGGTTCGCTGGCGCTTATGGTAGCTAGCCGTCTGAACGCGTCTGAGGAACTGCATCAATATCGTGCTGGAACTCAAAGCCGAATAGCCCACCGCCGGGACGATCAGTCAGCACAGGTTCAAGGACATATTGCATGAGATCGACCTGTGCCTCGGACTGTGCTTTCTCAAGCTGATCAGAGTTCAATGTCACAATGTACTGCCCGCCGAGGCTCATCATCTTCTCGTGGCCAATTACCAGTGCTGCTCCAATCTGCCGAGGGTCAACCGGGTCAAAAATAGCGCTGTCGTGTATCAAGAAGCCTGGCCAAGCACCTCGTGCTGCGCTCATCGATGCAAGCATCAGATCGAATGTAAAGATCTGCATCTGATTGATGCCATCGGCCATCCTCGCGGGTTGCTTAATTGTAAAAACAGGTCCATTCGGCCCAGAAGCGATATCAAATTCGGCTGGAACTTCGTAAATACGGGACGAGATCTCTTGGAATAGGCTAATAGACTCTTCAACGATACCTTTTCTCTCCGAGAGATCAGTCTGGAGAGAACGCTCGGCGTCAATCCGCTCTGCCTTCAAATTGACTCTCGTGCGCTCAAAGCGTTCAGCTAGTTCGAGCCGGCGGCTCAACTCGCTGACTTGTGATTCTGCTTCAACTAGTTCCTTCTCGAGCTTGCGATAATGGCCCCAGGAAACAGCGGACCCAATTACCGAGAGGATCTCTTGGCTTCTAGAGCCTTTTTCGGCTATTCCGAGTCGGAGGGGATTCCGCTGTGAGGCGTGATGTGTCGTGCTGGCTTCCAGACATGGAGGCAGGCATGGCACGCGCTTACAGTCAGGATCTGCGGGACCGCGTGATCAAGACAGCCTTGGGTGGC